>CAXMRQ010000189.1:0-16516 GCA_964196115.1 uncultured Gammaproteobacteria bacterium | reverse complement strand
TGTTAGTCCATACCACCTGGAAAGCGCTGGCTCACCTGGAGAAAGATCGCAATTTTGTTATTGTTACCAGTGAATACCCGCGAGAAGAAACGCGACCCAATAAGGTTGGTTGGGCCGGATTCTTCTTTGCTTCTGCATTGTTCATGGTTTTATTCACCGATCTACGACTTTCTGTAGCACTGCTGAGCGGCGCGATTGGTATGGTGTTATCCGGTGTGCTGAAAATGGAAGAGGCCTACGAGGCGGTATCCTGGCCAACCGTATTCCTGCTGGCCTGTCTGATTCCGCTTGGTCTTGCAGTAGAAACCAGTGGCACCGCGAGATGGATTGCAGAGCAAACTCTGCTGGTAGTCGGAGATATGCCGGTGTGGGTTATCCAGACTGCGGTAGCTTTATTGGCGACGTTTTTTACTCTGGTGATGTCAAATGTTGGCGCCACCGTGTTGCTGGTGCCATTAGCCGTTAATATTGCGGTCGGAGTAGGTGCCGACCCGGCAATTTTTGCTTTAACCGTCGCGCTGGCAACCTCGAATTCTTTTTTACTACCCACACATCAGGTGAACGCGCTAATCATGGGTCCCGGCGGCTATCGGGTTGCCGATTTTATGAAGGCCGGCATTATTATGACCATCCTGTTTCTTGCGGTGATGATGATCATGATGAACCTCATCTATTGAATCGCTTATAGCGTATAAATACTGAATGATATCGATTCACGGCCTGCATTTTAATAATCTCAGGGGCGATCTGTATGGTGGTCTAACCTCCGCAGTCGTGGCCCTGCCGCTGGCGATGGCGATGGGGGTGACATCGGGAGCTGGGGCTGTTGCCGGTTTATACGGCGCTATCTTTGTCGGTTTTTTTGCCGCACTTTTTGGCGGCACACCAGCACAGGTGTCTGGCCCTACCGGGCCGATGACGGTCGTCATGGCGGTGGTCTTTACCCAGTACACCACACTGTTCCCGGAGAATCCGGCTCAGGGCGCCGCCATTGCTTTTACCGTGGTAATGCTCGGCGGGGCGCTGCAAATTGTCTTCGGTTTATTAAAACTGGGGCGTTTTATCAGCCTCATTCCGCACCCGGTTATATCCGGATTCATGTCTGGTATTGGCGTTATTATTATCTTGCTGCAACTCGAAACCCTGCTGGGTCATGTAGGCCAGTCCAGCCCGATGGGCGCGATACAGGCTCTACCCGAGGCGCTCGCAAATCCTGAAATCATCGCTATCGGGCTGTCTTTGTTTACATTGCTGATTGTCTACCTGTTGCCCAAATCGGTCAGTAGGTTAATCCCAGCGCCGATATTAGCATTGATAGCAGGAACGCTCGCTCTGTATCTATTTGCTGGCGGTGAAATCACTTCGAGCATCGTCGGTGCTGAAGCCCACTACCACATGGCCTCAGCCGCCATTATCGGTAATATTCCATCCGGATTACCAACATTCGTCATGCCCACTATCGATCAGACATTATTAGTCGATATGTTGAAGTCGGCTTTTATTCTGGCCGCACTGGGATCGATAGATTCATTACTGACCTCATTGGTGGCCGACAATTTAACGCGCAGTTATCACCGCTCTAACCGCGAGCTGATCGGGCAGGGCATCGGTAACATGGCCTCGGGACTAGTAGGCGGCTTACCCGGTGCCGGAGCGACGATGCGCACTGTGGTGAATATTCGCGCTGGCGGCAAAACACCGATATCCGGTGCACTACATTCGCTATTGTTATTAAGTATCGTATTGGGGCTAGGTTCGATGGCCGAATATATTCCGCTCGCGGTACTGGCAGGCATTTTGATCAAGGTCGGAACCGATATTATCGACTGGAAATATCTCAGGCAAATTCACCACGCGCCTAAAGCGGGAATCCTGTTAATGGCGACTGTTTTTAGTCTGACCGTGTTTGTCGACCTGATTAGCGCGGTCGCTGTCGGCATGGTGATGGCCTCATTTATTTTCATGAAACGCATGACCGACATTCAAATTAAGTCGATGCAAATATTGCGCGGCGATGAAAATGACCCCGAATTGAACCCGCTCGAACAGGAGCTAATGTTACAGGCTAGAGGCAAAATCCTGGTGTATAAATTGAGTGGGCCACGCAGTTTTACCTCGGCTCGGGACATGGTTTACAAGCTCGCCGAATATACTGATTTTGAAGCGCTGGTTTTTGATTTGAAAGACGTGACGATGATCGACTTTAGCTCTTGCCAGTCGATAGCAGAAATTGTCGCAGGCTATCAAAGCATAGTTTTTTTTGCCGGTGCTTCACCGACGGTACAGGCGACACTGGAAAAACGCGGTGCGATGCGGAATGTGGCACGGGAGCACTGCTTCGAAGACCGCTACCAGGCGATTTATGCGGCGAGTGAATTGATAGAAGTAAAGGATGAAGGCTAGCCATTATTTATCATCCTGATATTGAAAAAGCAGATCCCAGACGCCATGCCCCAGTTTTAACCCACGGGTTTCAAACCGTGTTTCGGGTCGATAGTCGGGGCGCTGCGAATAACCATTTTCATCGCCCATATTGTTAAAGCGTGAATCGTTAAGCATTTCCCGCGCCATGTGCTCGGCATAATCCTGCCAGTCAGTAGCCATATGTAGACTGGCACCGGGTTTAAGCAGTCGAGCCAACAGGTCGCGAAACTGCTGATTGACGATTCTGCGTTTGTTGTGTCTTTTTTTGTGCCAGGGATCGGGAAAGAAAAGCAATACGCGGTCGAGCGAATTCGGTGTAAACATATGCTGCATAACTTCGATTGCATCGTGCTTAATCAGGCGTAGGTTTACCAGTTCATTTTGATGAATATTATTCAGGCAGCGACCAACACCCGGTTCGTGTACTTCGATGCCGATGTACAGGCTGCTTGAATCTTTCTGCGCCATTGATATCAAAGCTTCGCCGCTGCCAAATCCGATTTCGAGCTTTAATGCCTGGAAATCATTGGTGATTTCATCCAGATCGATCAGCGAAGCTTGATAATCGATGCCATAAAGCGGCCAATATTCTATCAGCGCTTTTTCCTGAGCGGGTGTCAAGCGGCCGTTGCGGCGCACAAAACTTTTGATCGCACGCGGTGTAATATGTTCCATTGTCATGTCATTCAATGCTTAACAAACTACCTGATCGGTACCGTTTATCGGTGCTTTTTCATATCCTATCCTGTTTCGCAGGAAATTTTTATAGTTTTCACTAGGATATAATCATGAAAAAAGATTCCGGCTTCACCCTCATCGAATTGCTCATGGTCGTTGTCATGATAGCATTACTGACTGCATTTGGCCTGCCGGCGATGGGAGACTTCGTTAAGAATAATCGCCTGACAACGCAAATCAACACTCTGGTTGGTCATCTGGCCCACGCCCGCAGCGAAGCGGTATTGCGTAGCGTGCCAGTTGGCCTGTGCGCGAGTAGCAACATGACTTCGTGTCTCGGAACCAATTGGGCCGCCGGCTGGATTATGTTTGTCGACACTGATCGAAATACTAGTTGGACCGCCGGTGAAGAAATCCTGCAAGTCAAGCAGCTGTTAGCGGGTAGCAATACACTTACCAGCAGTGTTGCTGGTGGGACTTTTAGCTATGATAGCCGCGGATTTTCGGCGTCCGGAACCGCCACCTTCTCGCTCTGCGACGACCGTGGGGTTCCTTATATGAAATCGATTTCGATATCCAACACCGGTCGGGTGCGACAAGGGGGGGCTGTTGCATGTTAACTAAACATAAAGTGAACACTCATAATGATCAGCGAGGCGTCTCGTTGGTCGAATCGATGATCGCGCTACTGGTGATTTCGATCGGTCTGCTTGGCATTGCCGCGTTGCAGATAACTTCGATGAAGCAAAATAATAGCGCCTTACACCACAGTCAGGCGGTGTGGATTGGTTCTAATATGTCGGAACGAATTCGCTCCAATTTTGGCGCATTCGCGAGCTACGCGGGTATCGACACCAACACCAGCCCTACCCAGGATTGCCTTGCCAGTACCTGTACTATCCAGCAACTGGTGGACGGGGATGCAGCGGACTGGGCGGTCGAGATACAAAAGCTGCCCGCGGGAAGAGGCACCGTTACCGGCCTAGGCGCTAATATGCTCACGATCAGGGTAATGTGGGATGACGAGGGTACTGGCGCAAGCGGAATCGCTTGTGGTCCTAAACCGAAGGTCGATTTAACCTGTTATACGGTGGCATTAGTAAGATGAGAAATTTTAAATTTCAAAACGGCATCTCTATGGTCGAGGTTCTGGTGGCCCTGGTTATCAGCCTGTTTTTACTCGGTGGCATTATCCAGGTTTACATCGCTAACAAGGCTTCCTATTCTTTTTCCAACGCAATATCGCGTATTCAGGAAAACGGTCGCTACTCGATTGATACCATGGCACAGGAATTACGCATGGCCGGCTTTACCGGTTGCGCCGTTACCGACCCAGATGATGAGGCCGCGATGGACTCCCTGGTTAATAACCTGAATCCGGCCGGTGCTGGGTTCGATGCGGTTGGTGGCGATATTTTAAGTAAACCGCCGCTTGAGGGGGGGGTCGAAAATGGTGGTTTGAATGGTTCCGACAGTTTCACTTTGCGCGGCCCTGAGCCCAGTAATATCAACGTTTTGCCGCCATATGGTAGTACATCGGCGCAGATTTTTGTTACCCAGCCCCACGGTCTTCAGGACGATGATATCGTCGTAATCTCTAATTGTCGCGGCGCCGATTTATTCCAGATATCCAACATCAGTACGAGTAATGGAACACTGGTTCATAACACCGGTGTCGGCAGTCCAGGCAACTACAACCCGGATAACTGCGTGGGCGGTAATGCCCACTGTCTTTCGCAGACCTACGGTGCTGATGCGACGGTTTATAAAATACAGGAGGTAATCTATTCAATAGCGCCAGGCGCCAGTGGCGAACCGGCTCTTTGGAAATCTGTAAAAGGGGTTAATTTGGAACTGGTCGAAGGTATCGAGCAAATGCAGCTGTTGTACGGCGTAGATACCAACGGCGACCAGCATCCCAATCAATACATGACCGGTGACTTGATTAGTGATGTTAAGACTGATCCGATTAACTGGTATGACGTCATGTCGGTCCGGCTGATGTTACTGGTTCGCTCTGAGTCTGCGTTTGTCGTCGAGGCGCCTCAAACATTGACCTATAACGGTGCAACTGCAAATGCGCCAGATCGCCGTCTACGGCAGGTTTTTACTACCACTATCGCATTACGAAATCGGGTAAGTGACACATGAAACCATTAAATCATAAGGCATTGAAATGCAGGGTTATGAATTCCCGGAGGCAAACCGGCATGACCCTGGTTATCAGCCTCATTATTCTCATCAGCATGACCATCCTCGGTGTCACCTCGATGATGAGTACCCGTACCGAAATCAGCATGGCAGGCAACTTACGCAAGGCGAATAGAGCTTTTAATGCTGCCGAGGCTGGATTACGCGCCGGTGAAAAATTCGTCAACGAATCTACTACAACGACAATTTATGCCGATCCCACAGTCGGGCTTTACGCCGAGGCAGATAATGATCCGTATTACGGCGCTAGTGCCACCTGGGTTGCGTCCCAGCTTGCGGTGACCAGCCTGCCGATTCCTGACTATGTTGCTGAACAACCTCGCTATATTATTAAGTATCTGGGTGACCGCTCACAAAATGAAGTGGCCAAAGTCAATATCGGCGGTTACGGCACCAGTCAACCTGGTATCACGGTATCTAATTTCAGAGTTACCGCCCGGGGCGTCGGCCTGTCGACCACCGAAGTACGCTATGTCCAGTCATATATGGGCCATGAATATTAATTTCAGGAGTTATGGAATGAAAAAATCAATAAAATCCAGTCTGTTGCATGCGCTCGCTGCCGCCATTCTGGTGGGTATGCCGATGCAACAGGCTCAATCGGCACCGGGAACCCTGCCGACATCACCCCTGTATCTATCGACCATCGTCGAGCCTAACGTATTTTTAACCTTCGATGACTCTCGCAGCATGGTAACGGCGAGTCTGGTTCCCCAGGACAAAACAAAAGTGGACGGTGGTTCTAGTATTACGATAACCGGCGAAAGCTTACCGTTAGTTGAAATTAGCGGTGTTTATACGCTCATGGTATATCTTAATCCAGATGCTTTCCCGTTCAATGTTGTGCCGCCAGTGGCTGTGAGTCCCGCGGCATGGATATTGAAAAACAGCGACGCAAACAAGCTTTACTATAATCCTAAGGTTAATTATAAACCCTGGCCTGGTCGAGACGCTGCGGGGAATCCGTTGTATAAGGAATTTGGCACCTTGACGAAGGTGCTTGGCCAGAGCGCGCTCATCGTGCCCATGGATCCTAATGACCAGACTGTGGTTACTAGCGGTACCGACTTGTTAGCGGCCCACAGATATTATGAATTTGGACCGGTAGGGGGTACGGATATCTATTTAAACACCTATTATATCTGGGACGATACCAACAGTAATGGTGTCGTTGACGCCGATACCGACGCTCACACGGAAGTTAGAGTTACCACGTCTTCCGCAGAACTGCAGAATTTTTCCAACTGGTTTGTCTACTATCGCACGCGCGAATCCAGCATGAAGGCGGCAATGGGCCGAATCATAAGCAATACCGATTCAAATCGTATGGGGCTAAGTTTATTCAATGCCGGCCACCAGATCGATGCAGCCACCATGACTGACTCGACTAACAAGCTGGCTATGCTTAAAACGTTTTATAGTACCAATGCGGTTTTGCCGAGTAACCTGTTGAGTCCGGCTCGGACTGCACTGGATGAAGTCGGAATGATGTTTGAGGGCAGGAGCACTGTAGCTTCACCCATCGTGCCAGCCGTCGACGGTGGCACCTGCCAGCAGAATTTTAATATAATGATGACCGATGGCTACTGGAACGGCCCCGATCCCGGCGGTTGGGGCACCAATGCACCTGGTGATTCATTGAACGCCGATGAAGACGGCGCTGGCGACTTCGACGGCGGTAGTTACGCCGACACCTTTTCAAATACACTGGCTGACGTAGCGATGCACTATTACGAAACCGATCTCGATACCGCGTTGCTCGACGAAGTACCCGATCGGGCCGGCATCGACCAGGCAAACCATCAGCATCTGGTCAACTACACACTTTCGTTCGGAATCGAAGGTACCGTGCCCACTGCCCAGGATCCAGCCGTAACCGGCCTTGCCTGGCCCGAGCCTGTTGCTGGCACTGCAACTACGGTTGATGATTTGTGGCATGCTTCCTATAACTCACGCGGAAAGCACTTGTCCGTTGGCGGCAGTTCGACAGAACTCGAGGCCGAGCTGAGTCGCTCGTTTGCCGATATTTCAGAAAGAACCGGTACGGCAGCGGCGGTAGCGGTCAACTCAGCCAGGCTGAGTACCAACTCGGCAATCTATCTGGCGCAGTTTAATACCAATCGCTGGCAGGGTAACCTGCGCTCAATTAAGATTGACACGAAAACGGGCGCACTCCTGACCGAAAACTGGAACGCGTCAGAGACACTGACCCCAAGGGATATGGTTGGTAAACCGAGGCAAATTATCACCTATGACAAGGACCTCGCGGCTGCCCAAAAAGGCGTGCCTTTCCGCTGGGCGAATTTATCCGCCGGAATGAAAAATGATTTATTGACCAACCCACTTGGTGCGTTAGATACGGACAGCAGTTCCGCAGGTCCCGGTGCGGCGCGTCTCGACTATATTCGCGGCGATCGCTCGAACGAGACCTTTGGACTCGGATTTCGTGAGAGGCTGTCCCTGCTCGGTGATCTGGTTAACTCCGGCCCGGTATTCGTTGGCGCGCCGGATCTGGCCTGGCCTGATGGCGGATTATTCCCTCCCGCTGGAACCGAAGCCTATTCGACGTTCAAAAAGACCTACGAATCACGCAAAAGTATGGTATACGTCGGCGCCAACGACGGCATGTTGCATGTTTTCGATGACTCTAACGGTGAAGAGGTATTTGCTTATATTCCGGGAATGTTATACGCAGATGGTGTTGCTAACGAGGGTTTGCATTACCTGAGTGATCCTGACTACATCCATAAATATTACGTCGACCTGACGCCTAGCATCTCAGACATTTATATTAACACCAACTGGCACACCGTACTAATCGGTGGCCTGCGCGGCGGTGGTCGTGGAATATTTGCGCTCGACGTTACCAATCCGGGGTCTTTTTCTGAAATCAACGCGGCCAAATTGTCACTATGGGAATTCACCAGCGCAGACGATGCAGATCTGGGCTACACCTTCAGCCGCCCGGTTATCGGCCTGACCAATGCGGGCACCTGGGTAGCAATTTTCGGTAACGGCTATAACCAGATCGGTACCGGTAGTGGTGAGGCCGCCCTGTTCATAGTCGATATCGCTAAAGGCATGGATGGCAGCTGGGATGCCGGCGACTGGATCAAAATTTCTACCGGTGTCGGCACACCCGGTGCGCAGAACGGCCTGGCCCCACCAGCGCTTGCCGACCTTGATGGCAATGGCACCATCGATCGCGCCTATGCCGGTGATTTAGAAGGTAATATGTGGGTATTCGATCTGTCGAGCACGTCTGAAGCCAACTGGAATATAGCTTACAAATCTGGTTCGACGCCGGTACCGCTCTTCACCACTCCGACCAAGCAGCAATTGACTGCTAAACCGGTGTTGGCCAGTCATCCCACCCAGCCGGATCAAAACAATAACGAGCCAAACATCATGGTATTTTTCGGTACGGGCCAGTATCTGGTAAGTGGTGACAAGGTAACAGCCGACATGCAATCATTTTATGGTGTTTGGGACAGGGGTAGTTCTGGATTGACTCAGCTCGACTTGATTCAGCAAACATTTGACGCCTCTTTTTCGGGCAGGGTTTTAACCCGAAATGCGGTCGATTATCCGAATGTCGATGGTTGGTATTTTAATCTAACTGATTCAGGCGAGCGTGCCGTGACTTCGCCAATAGCGCGCGCCGACACGGTATTTTTCAATACCTTTGTACCGAGTAATGCGCCCTGTGACCTGGGTGGTTACGGCTATCGCTTTGCCGTCGATATGGCCACCGGTGGTTCGCCGCTGCTAGCAACCATCGATAGTAATGGGGATGGCGTGATCGACGATAACGATTATCAGAGCAATGGTATCGATCAAAGCACGCTGGCAGCAGTACGCCAGGAAGGTTTCCTGCCGGAACCGGTATTTATTGAAGACCTGGCGTTTACCGGTGAACAGGCAAGCAAAATTAAATCCCTGGCGACGGTCCCTAGTGGTCGATTCTCATGGCAAGAATTACTTTTTTAAGGAAAAATATGATGAACAAATTTAAATTAGTAACTGGAATATTTTTCGCAGCCTGCCTGTTTTCTTCGGCTCTGCTGGCGCAGTCAAGCGGCTGGAGCTGGAGTCGTGGAACCTTCTCTAATGTCGGGGTCGTCGGCCAGATTAGGTACAATTCTATAATACTAGACGATGGCAAATACCGGCTCAGTCCTACCGTGAAATTCACCACGATTAACAATAGTGAAGCGAAAATTGACTTATTAAAAGTGAGCCAGATGGTTGGATATAATATAATCTCTGTCAATAAAAGGTTAATGGTTGACCATATCTGGTTAATTCCAGAGAATGAGAGACTTCTCTATCGTCCCCAGCAATAACACAGGAGCATTCAGTGAACAGGTATAAATCATCCGGATTTACCTTAATCGAACTAATGATCGTAGTGGCGATCATTGCGATTCTTGCAGCTGTATCTCTCGGCTTTTATGGTGACTACGTTACTCGGGCTGCCCGTACCGATGCGAGAACAGCACTTACCAGTACTGCTGCATCGCTTGAAAAATGCCGGAGTATTTACAGCGCTTACAATCATGCTAACTGCAATGTTACCTTTGCGGTAACCTCGGATGAAGGTTATTACAGTATTGCCCAGCCAGCCGCCGCCGATCTCACCGCGTCCACATTTACCTTAACTGCCACTCCGATGGGACGCCAACTCGCTGACACAGAGTGCGACGGCCTTTCTTTGACTAATACTGGACTCAAAAGTGGTACCGGTACCGACCCTACCAAGTGCTGGTAACCGATTTACGATAATTTCCTGCGCCTGGTAGTCTATCGGACTTAGGATAAATCTCGGTAACTGCTCCTGCGTTGCCTAAGGGCACCTACTGTTGGCGCCTAAAGCGCCTACTGTTGGTACCTAAGTCCGACAGACTCCCAGGTTCTGTTATAATTGCTTCTTTGAAACAGAACTAACCGATTAAACCATGGCTAAAAAAGCAGTGGCCCTCATTTCCGGAGGCCTCGATTCGTTGCTCGCGGCAAAACTGATTCAGGATCAGGGTATTCAGGTCGAAGGTATCAATTTTTACACCGGCTTTTGCGTCGAAGGGCATACCCATGCAATCCGTAAAAAAGACAAGGATAAGGTAAAACGCAATAACGCTCTGTGGGTGGCCGAACAACTCGGCATCAAACTCCATATCATCGATATCGTCGAAGAATACAAAGATGTCGTTATCAACCCAAAGCATGGCTATGGCGCCAACTTAAACCCCTGTCTCGACTGCAAGATATTCATGGTGCGAAAGGCGCACGAGTGGCTTCAGCAAAACAACTTCGATTTTATTATTACCGGCGAAGTGATGGGGCAGCGTCCGATGTCGCAGCGCAAAAAAACTTTACCCGTGGTATCTGCCGAATCCGGCGCCGAGGATTTACTGTTGCGTCCTTTGTGTGCACATAACTTACCCGAAACCAGACCTGAGAAAGAAGGCTGGGTTGATCGTGAAAAATTGCACAGCATTACCGGGCGCTCGCGTAAACCGCAAATGCAGTTGGCCCGCCAATTTGGATTCGAAGACTATGCGCAGCCTGCCGGTGGTTGCTGCTTTTTAACCGATCAAAACTATGCGGTGAAGTTACAGGATCTGTGGGATAACCGCGGACACAAAAGCTACGAGCTCGACGATATCATGTTGTTAAAAGTCGGACGTCATATCCGCCCAAGCAAAGCGTTTAAACTCATTATTGCACGCGAAGAGGGCGAAACTCGATTTCTCAGCGGTTATAGAAAGCAGTTTCAAAGTATCAAAACCGTCAGTCATGCTGGGCCTTTAACGCTGATCGAAGGCGATAAACTCGATGCAGCGCAAATCGAACTGGCCTGTGCAATTACAGCCCGATTCAGTCAGGGCCGCGATGCGGAATCAGTAGAGGTACTGTTTAGTAATCCGGATCAAAGCTCGCAGCAGATTTATATTAAGCCGTTGCCGGAAATTCAACAGGAATGGTATATCACATGAATGATAACGTGGTTGAAGTTAACGTGGTTGAGGTTGATGCGCGACGCCTGCTCTGCCCGATGCCGGTGATCAAATTGCAAAACTGTGTTAATCAGCAAGCCGTCGGTGCTCGTGTAGAGATTACCTGTACTGACCCGGGTGCGCTAAACGATATCCCCGCCTGGTGCCGGATCAATGGGCACCGTCTTATTTCCAGTCTGGAGCAAGCGGACGAATATATCCTGGTCGTCGAAAAAGGCGCGGATGGAAATTGATCAGCAACGCCATCAGGTTATAAGAAGAGTCACAATTTGTGGTGCGATTGTCAATTGCCTACTGGCTGCCGGCCAGATAGTTTTTGGCATTATCGGGCATTCACAAGCCTTACTCGCGGATGGTTTTCATACCCTGTCGGACCTGCTCAGCGACTTTATCGTATTATTTGCGGTTAGCCAGTCCTCGCATGCGGCTGATGAAGACCATCCTTACGGTCACGGCAGAATTGAGACTCTGGCTACGGTATTACTCGGTTTTTTGCTGATCGGTGCGGGCCTGGGCATTGGTTACCGGAGTATTGCCAGCATAGTTTTAGCAAAGCAAAGCAATCCTGAATTAATAACTCTGTTTTTTGCTGCGCTAGCCATAATTGCCAAAGAATTCCTGTATCGTTACACGATGCGGGCGGCGAAGCGAGTTCATTCCAGCCTGCTTGAATCGAATGCCTGGCATCATCGTTCCGACGCATTGTCTTCCATCGTCGTGCTGGTTGGCATTTCGGCACAGCTATATGGTATTCCCTATATGGATACCGTAGCTGCTATTGTCGTCGCGATTATGATCATCATCATGGGCTATCGACTAACCCGCAATGCTTTCAGCGAACTCATCGATACCAGTCTCGATGTCGAACTGGTGGGGCAGGTCCAGTCCCTAATCGAGGGCAATCAAAGTGTCCGCGAAATACATAGTCTGCGGAGTCGATCAATGGGAGGACTCGGATACGTCGATGCTGAAATACGCGTTAACCCGAGACTGACAGTGTCTGAAGCGCACTACATTGCGTTTTCACTGGAGCAGGCAATCAAGGACAGTTTCTCACAAATTATCGACGTCAGCATTCACGTCGACCCTCTCACCGAATCCGGTCACGACTCGGTTACGGATCTGCCGCCGCGTGCCGAAATACTGCAAACGCTGCATACGGCCTGGCAAGATATGTCCAGTAGCGACAAAATCGAACAAATCCACCTACATTATCTGAAAAGCCAGATTGAGATAGACATCGTTCTGCCGGGGGTCTTGTCCGCTAATAAATATCGTCAGCAAATTGATCGTATGGCCGAAAAAGCAGCCGCTTTAAATCATATCGGTCAAGTTAATATCTATTTCTCGCGCTAATTTGCACTATTATAGTGCATGTCTCCTGCTGAAATTCAATTCACCGCCCTTTTTCGGTGTTTAATTGGTATAGCGAGAATTATCAGTACAATGCACTGGTTTCCCGGGGAGCCTGGCAGATTCGAACCTGGCGGATTCCTCAATATCTAATTTTATTTGTTTGTAACGGAGCCAAATCCCATGTCAGCTGCTGATGTATTAAACACCATCAAAGAGTACGGCGTTAAGTTCGTCGATTTCCGATTCACCGATACCAAAGGCAAGGAGCAGCATGTTTCGATCCCAGCCAGACGCCTGAGTGAAGACAGCTTCACCGATGGCCAGATGTTTGATGGTTCTTCGGTAGCAGGCTGGAAGGGTATTAATGAATCTGACATGATTCTAATGCCGGATTCTGACACTGCAGTGCTGGATCCATTTACCGACGAACCAACCATCAATATCACCTGTAATGTCGTCGAGCCTTCGACCGGCGAGGGGTATGAGCGCGACCCGCGTTCGATCGCCGACCGGGCAGAAGCCTATTTGAAGTCTTCGGGCATCGCCGATGCGGCCTATTTTGGTCCGGAGAACGAATTCTTCGTATTTGACGACGTTAAATGGACCACCGAAATGGGCCACACTTCGTATCAGATCGATTCGGAAGAAGCCGAGTGGAACTCAGGTAAGGCTTATGAAGATGGTAATACTGGTCATCGCCCTGGCGTCAAAGGTGGTTATTTTCCGGTTCCGCCAGTCGATTCACTGCACGATATGCGCTCGGCCATGTGTCTGGCAATGGAAGAAATGGGGCTTGAGGTCGAGGTACATCACCACGAAGTAGCGACTGCCGGACAATGTGAAATCGGTGTTGTTTTTAACACATTGGTAAAAAAAGCCGATGAGGTTCAAGTACTTAAATACTGCGTGCACAACGTTGCACACAGCTACGGTAAAACTGCTACTTTCATGCCGAAGCCTCTGGTCGGTGACAATGGTAATGGTATGCACGTACACATGTCGCTGGTAAAAGACGGCACTAATCTGTTCTCCGGCGATGGTTATGGTGGCCTTTCTGAAACCGCTTTGCATTATATCGGTGGGGTAATTAAACATGCGAAGGCGATCAACGCTTTTGCAAACGCTGCCACCAATAGTTACAAGCGACTGGTGCCAGGATTCGAAGCTCCTGTGATGCTAGCCTATTCGGCGCGTAATCGCTCTGCGTCGGTTCGTATTCCTTATGTCGGTAACCCGAAAGGGCGTCGTATAGAAGTGCGTTTCCCCGATTCTACTGCCAATCCTTATCTGGCCTTTAGCGCATTGTTAATGGCAGGCCTCGACGGTATCAAAAACAAAATCGACCCGGGCGAAGCGATGGATAAGGATTTATACGACTTGCCGCCGGAAGAAGAGGCAGAAATCCCTCAGGTAGCTTTTTCGCTTGATCAGGCGCTTGCAGAACTCGACCAGGATCGTGATTTCCTCAAGGCCGGAGGCGTTTTCACTGATGATGTAATCGATAGTTACATCGCATTGAAAAATGACGAAGTGCAGCGTTTACGTCTGGCGACTAATCCTGTCGAATTTGACATGTACTATAGCTGTTAAGCCATATTAGGATGGCATGGCACTTACTTAAGCCCGTCATTCCTGCGGAGGCAGGAATCTTAAAAACAGTGCTATCCATCTCAATAGATTCCCGCCTCCGCGGGAATGACGAAAATTCAGGATTCGGGGTTTAAGTAAGTGCTATTTATGTCAGGATGCTGTGAATAAAGGCTTCTACACGGGGTCTTTTTTTCCAGGCTAGTGAACTATTTTGCACCAATGGAGTGCATTACCAAATTGATATGCCACAACTCGCAGTTGACAAGATACTCGATTATCTGAGCAGCACGATTATATGTCTGGATCAGAATCTGAAACTTTGTCACATCAATGCGACCGGTGAAATGCTGTTTGATAGTAGCATTTCTTCCCTGATCGGGAGAAATTTTAACCAGTTATTCAGCCCGGTTGAAACCAGCACGATTACCGGCAAATTGAGTGATTTCGTGGTGCTACGCCGACCAATTACCGAACACGAAGCGAAAATAACGCTATTCAACGGTAAATCGCTTACAGCTGATTACAGCATATATCCGCTCGAAGATGCCGATGTCGGTGGCAATATATTAATTGAAATTAGACCGCTTGATCGTCAGGTTCAAATTCTGCGCGACGAGCTCAGCCAGGTGCACAAACAGGCCAGCCAGCAGTTTGCTCGGGGTATGGCACATGAAATTAAAAATCCGCTCGGCGGAATCCGGGGCGCAGCACAATTGCTCGAGCGCGAAATTATCCAGCCGTCGATGAAAGAATATACCGATGTCATTATCAGCGAGGTCGACCGTTTACAGACACTGGTCAATAATATGCTCGGGCCGAATGTCAAGATTAGCAAACAGTCGGTTAACATCCTTGAAATTCTTGAACATATTCGCAGCCTGCTACTGGCGGCCGAACCGAATCGATTTTGCTTGCAAAGAGATTATGATCCCAGTATTCCAGAACTGCTGGCGGATAAGGATCAACTCATTCAGGCCTTTTTAAATATTGCCCAAAATGCGGTACAGGCACTCGGTGAGAGTGGCAAAATAACATTTAAGACGCGTATTGGTCATCAGATAACGATAGGTCAAATCAAGCATCCCCTGGTGATTCAGATTGACATAACCGACAATGGCAAAGGAATTTCAGCCGAGTTAAGCGACACTATATTTTTGCCCATGGTTACCGACAAGGCAGAGGGTAGCGGCCTGGGGCTACCAATCGCACAGGAGATCGTTTCCGGTCACGGCGGTATCATAAAATCGATGAGTTCGGCAAGCGGCACCACGTTCAGCACAATATTGCCGCTGGAGGTTGAATGAGCACTGCAACCCCTGCTTCAATATGGGTCATAGATGACGATCAGTCGATACGCTGGGTGCTTGACCGTGCATTGACTAATGCCGGTTTTGCGATCACCGCATTCGAAACAGCCTCATCTGCATTAACCCGGTTTAAACGCGCTGAAGCAGAAGATCGACCACAAGCGATTCTAACGGATCTGCGCATGCCGGGCATTAGCGGATTCGAATTCCTCAAGCAAGTTAGAAATATCGATCACGCACTTCCGATTATAATTATGACCGCTTATTCAGATCTGGACACTACAGTTCAGGCCTACCAGGAGGGTGCGTTCGAATACCTGCCAAAACCTTTCGACATAGACGAAGCGATTGATCTGGTATCACGTGCCTGTCAAATACAGCCCGACCCACCCGCCAGTGACTTAAAAAGTGGGTTTAGCGATGAAATTATTGGCGACTCATCAGCGATCCAGGAAGTCTTTCGTATCATTGGCCGATTGTCGCGTTCTAATACCAGCGTTTTAATTAGCGGCGAATCAGGCACTGGAAAGGAGCTGGTAGCGAGAGCCATACACAAACATAGTCCGCGTAAAAATGGTCTATTTCTGGCGATTAATACGGCTGCGATTCCAGCCGACCTGCTCGAATCTGAGTTGTTCGGCCACGAAAAAGGCGCGTTTACCGGTGCTCAATCCCAGCATATAGGACGTTTCGAACAGGCCGACGAGGGAACTCTATTTCTTGATGAAATTGGCGATATGCCGATGGCGTTACAAACCCGACTGCTGAGGGTGCTGGCCGAAGGTGAATTTTTCCGGGTTGGCGGCAAAACTGCAGTACACACCAACGTTCGTATCCTCGCAGCTACCCATCGTGATCTCCAGGAGCTGGTAAAACAAGATAAATTTCGTGAAGATTTATTTCACCGTTTAAACGTAATTAAGTTAAAACTAC
>CAXMRQ010000188.1:0-15844 GCA_964196115.1 uncultured Gammaproteobacteria bacterium | reverse complement strand
CAAAATAGTGCTCAGATCAGGGTGAAACAGCAGGGGTGAGTGGCGGGATAGGAGCCACGAACGCCTGTACAGGGATGTACAGGCTGGCCTTTATTGCGAAGCAAGGAATGCGCAGCTATAAAGCCATTTCAGGCCCACCCGTGCCGGGAGCGCGTGTGGGCCGACCCTGATATGGGTGCTATTTTGCCGATTAAAGGGCTTGTCCGGGGCGGCAGTTATTCCGGGCATCCTGCCCTCCACCCTTCGGGCCAGCTAAAGCTGTTCTAAATTGCTCCAGGCAATTTAGTCTTGGTTACTTCTTGTTGCTGTTGACAAGAAGTGACTCGCGCACGTACTCGTAAGTAGCTACGAAAGAATGAAAGATTTAATGTGCGAAAAATCCCACCCAAATCAAATACCGAAACTCACCCCTCCAACTTCGACATCTCATCCATCAAAATCGGCACCGCCAGATTACAGGAATGAATGCTCATGACAGTCGTAAGCTGGATGGTCTCCAAAATTTCTTCCGGCGTGGCACCGACCTTAATCGCATTCTGCATATGGCCCCGCCGCACCCCGGTGCATAAAGATGCGTGGTCGCGGCATTAAACGCGACTAGAATCAGCTCCTTAAATATCTGTGGTAGTGGCCCCTGTTTGGGCGGCACACTGCGAAAAGCCATGTAGGCTTCCATAAATTCGGGATCGAGGGCTTTGAGTTGATCCCAGATTGAATTCCAGTCGCCCTTGGCCAGATGCTCTTCAGTGTTTGGAAAGGATTTATCCTGTTAATTTGATCAGGCGAAAGCCGGTATTACTTCTGAACAGAACAGCTCCATCGAACGCTTTTGTTCTTTATGGCCTAGCCCCATGCTGGCATAATAAATAAATTGATCGACGCCGAGTGCTTCGTAGCGTTTCAGTTTGCCGATAACCTGTTCAGGTGAACCGAACATCAAATTTTCTTCGAGCATTTCCGCGTTATATTGTTCGCGATCGGTCAGTTCTTCTAACGGGATTTTCTTCGGAAAGCCATTATTAACATCGCCTAAATTTCGAAACAGATTTTCAAACTGACCGAGGACACCCTGGAGTGCAGCAATAGCTGCTTCACGTCCGGTCAGCGTATCGTACAGGGCTGTATGTCGCATCATCGCAAAGGTCGGACGAGCACAATCGGGATTCGCGGCCAGCGACGCATCGAGTTGGGATTTGTATAGCTCAGCTTCGGCAAATGGGCGAGTTAACGGCCATGACATGACGTTACAGCCATTTTTGACCGCGTAATCGAAGGTAATCGGTGATCTCGCAGCAATCCACAAAGGTGGGTGCGGTGTTTGCACCGGCTTCGGCACCGAAGTGGCTGTTGGGAAAGACCAAAATTCACCATCATACTTACAGTCTCCAGCCCACAACGCTTTCACAATCGGCAATATTTCGTTCATATAACGCCAGGCATCGGACTGTTTCAGGCCTGGGTGCATACGATCAAATTCGCGTTGATAGGCGCCCGATCCGATGCCAAACTCGAGTCGACCACCGCTGATCAGATCGACAAATGCGGCCTCTCCAGCGAGATTGATTGGATTCCAGTAGGCCGCCACCGCGACCGCGCTACCGAGACGTATAGTTTCAGTATGGTTAGCCCACCAGGTCAGAATTTGAAACGGGTTTGGCGCAATAGTCATTTCCAGCGCATGGTGTTCTGCGGCCCATACCGTATTGAACCCGCCCTGTTCCGCCATTTTCACCATATCAAGCGTATGGCTTGCGACATCAGCCATATTAATACTGTCGTCCATCCGTTCGAGATTGATTGCTAACTGAAATTTCATTTTTCTACCTTTTCTAGCGCAGGTTATCCCATTTGATTCGCAGGGTTATAAGACCTCATTTTAAACCATGTCCCGGCTTTGTGTCTCGCTCGATTACCGAGATGCCCTTTAACCTGGATCCGTAGGTTCAGGTTTATGTTAAATCCATATTTGTTATGCCCTTCCTTCTTCACGACGCCACAAATTGACTCGGCAGCGGCTCGTCGGAAGCATACATTCGCCTTGTTTATGCGCCAAGGCTAGCCTCGCGTAAGCTCGAACGACTAGCCCCCGGTAAGCTTGTAGAGCTCTCGTTCCACCAATTTCTGCACGGCCTTGAATTGATATTCACCAGAGGCATTGAGTCTTGATAACGCCATTGCAAGCCCTAAAAACGATGAACTTCCATCTATCCACCTTCCCAGTTGGAGTGCTACACAATACACAGTAAATAATTTATACTTGCTTTTGATCTGTTCAAACGCAGTCAAGTTTCGACCCACCAATTCAGAGGCAGCAACCGAAAATGAAACGTCGGGAATTTGTCAAACTATGCGCTTCTGCAGTGGCAGGTGTTAGTGCCAGCCCCGAACTGCTGGGAGAAGGAAATCGCGAGCTACACTTCTATGAACGCGTAGCGTTGATTGACAGTTTTAAACACGAACCCGTGCGCGCCTCGTCTCTCGAGGTCGGCGAAACTTACCTTTTTCATTACCCTTTTGTCTCCACTCCCTGCTTTTTGATCGATCTGGGCCGACCGGTGGCGACAGAGGAAAATCTTGAGACGAAAGAAGGCGAGCATTATCACTGGCCGGGGGGCGCGGGACCTGGACGATCAGTTGTCGCTTTCTCCGCTATTTGCGCCCACAAAATGAGCCACCCGGCGCCGTCGGTAAGTTTCATAAATTATCGTCATGGCAGCACCAAATTTCGCAACCAGGACGAAAAAGTCGTACAGGACGAAGATGTTATTTATTGCTGCTCGGAAAAAAGTGTATACGATCCTGCCCGTGGAGCGAGGGTTCTCGGCGGGCCCGCGCCACAACCTCTGGCCGCCATCGCGCTTGACTATGTGGAGGCAGAAGACAGTTTTTATGCCACCGCAACCATCGGCGGCGAAATGTTTGACAGTTACTTCGAGAAATTTGGACAGCGCCTGGTGCTAGAGCATGAACGCACCGACATTCGCAGGTATTCGAGTGAAACCACTGAGTTAATGAGAATGCGCGACTTCTGCACCAACCTTGTGCTGTGCTGACGCGCTGACAAACCATTATCCACTTCTGTAATCGACACCACCCTGTCGTTCATTTACTCAGTTCTAAAGCTGACTGGTTCAGGATGAGATAAACGCCCGGTCATTGCCGCCATGTATATCTACAAGATTCCGGTAGCGTTGTTTCTGGTCATCTAGTGATTCCTTATCGCGTAAATCACATGCGAGTTTTTTAAGTGGCGAGTCGGGCTGCATATTTTTGACTGTGTATACAACTGGTTCTGAATATCTCGAATTGAGAGCACTAATTAAGTAACCGCCCTTCGATTTGAAACAACGAACTATGGAAATCGGTCAGAAGCGAACCTCCGCCAAACATAAAAAACCCCGCTCAATAATGGGGCCAATTACCTAAATTATTCAAAAGGGCGAGGCTAGTTTTCAGGCTTATTGATTGTACCTGACCCTTTAAATATAGGATGGAGCTGGATGCAGGTAAGCTGGCCTTCCATCATCTGTCGTATGTAAAATAAATATTAGTGGTGCATTATGAGGAGGCCCATCATAAGGATGTGGGAAGGCGCTGGATGTTAAAAACAACCCACAGAGAATCAATATTATTTTTAAACCTTTGTGTTGCTTCATAGCCTTTCCCGAAAAGTGGCGGGGCCTTATCTTTGATTATAGTTTAAAAGCAAAGCTTAGTTAGCTGACAGATCCGATTATTCCGAATAGGACATGTCTCACGCATTAGATCCTCGTCGTCGATGGGCATAATTCTGGAGAATCAATTGAGCGACGAGTGCGTCGAGAATAAAATGAACTCACAGACATTCCGGTTGTACCCCAATAAGTAGAATTTGTTCAACATAGATCGAACTTCGGCTATTAATGTTTTAATTCTACCAGACTGCTTCCGGTAAGCAGACATTCGAATGCCAGTCTTAATAGGCAGGAGTCGGCCGAGGTTGTGTGAAAACTACAGGTTAAAAATTATTGTGGTAAATGCAGTCTCGTTTTAGCTCTAAATTGATTGAATAGTGGGCAATCTAAGTAGATATTAAGCCGGTATTTAATAGTTTGTGGGTAATATTAACTATCCGGAGGCAAATTTTCGAATTTTCACACAGCCTCGGCCAGGAGCGGCCGTTCGGATAGGCCTCGTCACGATGGATTATCTCAAGACTCATGGTATGTTTAATAGTAGATTGAATTACCAATGAAGAAGACTGTTTTCAGGGAGGCGGTCACTACCAACGAAGTAGGCTCAAAGGATTACACGCTGGAAACACATAGTGAGGATTTGCTTCCAAAAAACAAATAATCATCTCTCGATAAAAGCTTTTAAATTTCGTATCGGTCTGTTCCTGCAACGGTTGCATCAGGAATACAGTCTGCCAACGGCGAGTGCAAGATTACCAAGTGCCGCCTCGAGTGTCGCCCGGGTGCAGGCAATATTGACCCTGGCAAAGCCATCCCCCTCTTTACCAAATGAATGCCCACGCGTAATTGACCATTTCGCCTCGTTTCTGAGGAAAGCGTTGAGTTTATCCGGCTCCAGTCCGAGCCCGTTGAAGTTTACCCACAGTAAAAAGGTTGCTTCGGGTTCGACCAGTTCGATGCCCGGGAGATTACTCAGTGAATCTCGTACCATTTGAACGTTACTCTCCAGGTAAGAGATAACCGCCTTGAGCCAGGGAGCGCCGCTGGCGTACGCGGCTTCCATGGCGACATTTGCGAATGGATTGTTCTTGTTAACCGAAAGGCGGCTGTTTTCGATTTGAAATGCCTTGCGCATGTCATCATTGGCTATCAAGGTAAATGCAGCGCAGCAGGACGCGATATTGAAGGTCTTTGCCGGTGAAATACAGGTAATGCAATTTTCTGCGTACTCCGCTCCGAGCGATGCAAATGGCGTGTATCTGTTACCGCTAAACACGAGGTCAGCGTGCATTTCGTCCGTCACAATCAGTACGCCATGTCGATGGCAAATATCACCCAGAGTTCGCAACTCGTCCGCACTCCACACCCGCCCTACAGGGTTGTGCGGGTTACACAAGTAGATCATTTTTGTTTTCGGACTGGATGCCTTATTTTCCAGATCTTCAAAGTCCATCCGGTAACGGCCCTGATCAAGGATCAACGGGTTTTCGACGATCTGCCGATGGTTCTCGTTTAACACGTCAAAAAAATCGAAGAAAACGGGGGGCTGAACGATGACCGCGTCCCCTTCTTCAGTAAACAAAGATGCAGCCATCGCCAGGGCGGTCAAGATATTCGGTGAGGTGAGAATATGGTCTTTTGGCACTTTCCAGCCATGCTGGTTTTGAAGCCATCTCACGAGTGCAGGTAGCAGATCTGCCGATGTCGTTTCATAGCCGAATACCCCGTGGTCCAGCCGCTTTTGCATGGCGTCAAGCACCGGCGATGCGGCTTTGAAATCCATGTCTGCCACGCCGGCGGCAAACAGGTTTTCACCATCTTCTCCGACAACCATGGGGTGGGTCTTGAGGGTAGGGACGTCGCGCCGGTTTATCTCTACATCGAATAAGGAAAGGGGATCATATTCAGCCATCAGGAAAACCTATTCATCCAGTAACCATTTGAAAAAGAACGTCGCAAGACAGGCCGCAATTAATTGCACTCCCACAAAAGCGGCAATATCGGCGGGTTGAATGCCTGCAAACGTATTCGAAAAGCCGCGCGCTATGGTCACGGCAGGGTTGGCGTATGATGTTGAAGAGGTAAACCAGTAGGCCGCGGTGATATAGAGGCCGACCGCGTAGGGGATGGCTTCGGCACGGAATTTGAGGCAGCCCAGAATCGTGCCGACCAGCCCGAAAGTGGCTACGAACTCCCCGACCCACTGCCCAAGCCCCGTGTGTACGGATGTGGAGGGGTCAAACAGCGGGTTATCAAACATCACGTGCGCGACCAGAACGCCCGAGATACCGCCCACAATTTGGGCAAGGACATAGAGAGCAGAACTTTTTATAGGGATTTCACGGCGGATCGCAAATGCGAAGGTTACAGCCGGGTTTAGATGTGCGCCTGAAATAGGGCCAAAGACCATGATCAGAACAATCAGGATTGCCCCCGTCGGTATGGTATTTCCCAGCAGGGCGATGGCGACATTTCCATCTGCAAGCCTTTCAGCCATGATGCCGGAGCCGATAACGGTTGCCAGTAGTGAAAATGTACCGATCCACTCGGCGGTCAGTTTACGTTGCATGGTTTTATTCATTTTTCTGTTTTACTTAAGGCCGCGCAATAATCTGTTGCATCCACGTTATCGCCCGTTGCAATCACGGCAATCGCCCGGTTGTTGATGTCTATTTTTCGGCTTAATACAGTAGCCAGGCCGACGGCAGCCCGCGCTTGCGCATGATTCCCGGAAGAATAGGCAATTACTCCGCGCTCTTTCTGGGCCTCATCCATTTGGCAGATGCGGTTATAGGCACCCCGAAACTTGAAGGCCCCGGTTCGTTGTGCTGTTTCAGCTTTTATCAGCAAGCGCCCCGATAACAGGCCGTTTACCTCCGGATTTTCCAGCAAGGGAGTTTTTATGACCTGATCGCAAAGGATCGTTGCTTCTCTCACGTCCGCCAGGGTCGGGGGGCAGATTTGTTGTTCCACCGCATCATTGCCCATTTCAGAAACCCCGATCTTCAGGCAGCGGCAGAATTGTCGGCGGTTTCACAAAGACTTTTCAGCTTGTCGACACCAACAGGTTCTGCCGCCTGCATCGCGACAACCGCGTATTGTCTGGAAAGCGTGTCGCGTACCCTGGCGATTTGTTCCCGTTCGGAGCGGGCGCGCTTTTGCAACAGCGGCTGACGCGTCTGCGCAGCTGCAAGACTGGAATTGATGATCCAGGCCCAGGGCTCGATGCCTGCGCGTTGCAGATCGTTTTGCAGATGTGCAGCCTCGAGGACAGGGGTGGTTTCGGGCAGGGTGACGAGCAGGATTTTCGTTTGCGAGGGATCTTGCAGGCGCATCATCGGCGTGACCAGTTTACCCGGCGTATCACCCGTGTGACGCATAATGTCGCGGTGGTATGACCCCGTGGCATCGAGCAGCAGCAAGGTGTGGCCCGTGGGAGCAGTATCCATCACCACGAACTGCTTCGAACTCTTGCGGATGACGCGTGAAAACGCCTGAAACACGGCTATTTCTTCGGTGCAGGGCGAGCGCAGGTCTTCTTCCAGCATGGCGCTGGCCTGCTCATCCAGCCCCTTGCCCTTGGTCGCCATGACCTGCTCGCGGTATTTGGCGGTCTCCTGGGTGGGATCGATACGGCTGACGCTCAGGCCGTTCAGGCCGCCGGCCAGGGTTTCCGTAATATGCGCCGCAGGGTCGGTCGTGGTCAGCAACACTTCATGTCCGCGCGCGGCCAGTTCCGTGGCCACGGCGGCGGCCATCGTGGTTTTGCCAACGCCGCCTTTGCCCATGAACATGATCAAACCCTTGCCGGGTTTCTCGATATCATCGACCAGAGCACCCAGCGTGGGAAGGACTCGGTCCGTCATGGCAGTAGTTTCTACGTCCGCAACCTGATCGGCTGTGCCGGCGGCAAAACGTTTCAATGCATCGAGGCCGACAAGGTTTTCGGATCGCAGCGCAAATATCGTGCGCGGTAGCGCGGCCACCTCGGGGGTGGTTGCGGCTAGCGCATCTTTGTCACGCTGCAACAATGCCTCGGCCAGGGGATCGCCGTCCGTTTCCTCCGGCATCATGCCATTGATTGCAAGCTGCTGGTTTTCAATCCCGATCTCGGCCAGCTCTTTTGACGTGCGCGCCACTTCATTGAGAGCCGACTGACGCGGGCGCGCCACCAGAATAAGACGTGTTGATGCTGTATCGGATAACCGCTCGACCGCGGCGGCATAGCGTGAGCGTTGCTTCTCCAGACCCGCAAGCGGGCCGAGGCAGGAGGCGTCACCTTTGCCGGCCTGCAGAAAGCCGGACCATGCGCCGGGCAGCTTCAGCATGCGGATTGTGTGGCCGGTGGGGGCGGTGTCGAACACCACGTGATCGTAACGCGCCAGCAAATCGTCATCGGTCAAAAGGGCGGTGAATTCGTCAAAGGCGGCAATCTCGATGGTGCAAGCCCCCGATAGCTGTTCTTCAATGCTGCGCAACGCATCCTCTGGAAGAATTCCGCGCATCGGCCCGACGATACGTTCGCGGTAGAGCGCTGCGGCCTCTTCAGGATTGATCTCGATCGCGTCAAGCCCTGGTACGTTGCTTATTGGGGTGATCTTGTTGCCGATATCCGTTTCAAAAACCTGGCCTACGTTAGACGCGGGATCGGTACTGACCAGCAAAACCCGTTGCCCTGTGCCGACAAGACTAAGCGAGGTGGCGCAGGCCAGCGAGGTTTTTCCAACGCCACCTTTACCGGTGAAAAAAACAAATTTGGGCAGGTTCGTGAACATGATTTATTCCGCTTGAAGAGTGATGCCAGTAAAGTGAATTCAGATCAACAGCAGCCGGGCGATGATTTTTCTGCATCGTTACTTTGCCCGCAGCATCCACCGGCAGGGGCTGTTGGCGGAGCAACAGACTGAGCAATCGTCACGCCTGCCATTTTTGCCAATTGCGCGCGGTCGGGGTATTGCCCTGAAGATTGCATCTCGTCACCCGTCAGAATAACGGGCAAGCCCTCGATACCGGAAGCTTTCAGAACGGTTTTTACCTGTTCGTTTTCAGCGAATAACGCGGGCTCCTGCGACAGGTTAATGCGCCTGACTTCAATGCCCTCGCTCTTCAACCAATCGAGGTCGGCGGCAAAGTCCACGAGTTTCTGGTCAATTTCAGCACCGCAAATTCCGGTGGAACAACACATGGCGGGGTCATAAATGGTTAGATTTTTCATTCGCAGGTTCCTTAGGTAGTTTAAGATTTATTGCTTGCTCTCGGGCGATACCCAGCAGGCAGACTCCTCATTTGAAGCCTCTACATCGCTGTCTAGAATCAGGTTGAGGAATTCATTAAAAGGGCGTAACCGTGGGATATTAAGCGAGTAACAAACCCGTGGACGGGTAATTTCGCCAATGATGATGCCGCTGGCTTTAAGAATGCGTAAATGCTCTGAAACGGTGGACTGGGCCAGGCCGATCACATCAACAATATCACCGCCGATGCAGGTTTTCTTGCTCAACAGCAAACGGATGATTTGAATGCGCGCCGGATGCGACAATGCCTTGGCAATCAAGGCAATATCTTCGCCCGCTATGCTGTTATCAACAGGCAGGTTTGTGGCTGAGCAAGGCACTTGAGTAGGAGCATTCATATAAATTATTGCCGGTTATATCGTCAATCGTCGATATACTATATACATTTGAACTATTGTCCGCAAGCGGAATTTTAATGAAGCAATAAGAAAAATAAACGACTCTTTTCCTAAAATTCTATAGTACTGGGTAGCCGTTCACACGGGTATCGAGCCCGCTGTCTCCCCCTTTTCCTGAATGACTCCTGGGGGCACCATGCAGCCTTGGCGTTTCATATCTGAGTGACTGTTATGGACGCAGGCTGTGTGAAAAACCAGTTTTTGGTATAATTCTACTTTCCAACTGATGGGCTATGCGATGAGCGGTTTCATTAAGGGTTCCTGCCTAACACAATCGACACTATTTCCTGATCGTCTGGACGATTACATCACCGAAGAAAGTACGATTCGGGTCATCGATGCCTTTATCGATAGTCTTGATCTTTCCCACTTAGGGTTCAAGACAGTGTCCGCTGATACCGGCCGTCCCGCTTACCACCCGTCCACGATGCTCAAGTTATTTCTTTATGGCTATTTAAATCATATTCAATCATCTCGCCGCCTCGAACGGGAGGCGGGTCGTAATGTTGAGGTGAAGTGGTTGCCGGGTTGCTTAGCGTTGATTGCATAAACTCAACAAAGCTGTAACGAAGATACAATTACAATTTACTCATGCTTTCGAGTTTTCACACAGCCGGACCATTAGCGGACGCCCGGCAACAGTGATAAACTGTTGTCTTGTCATAGGGCTGAGGAGAAGATAGATGAATGAGGATGAGTTTAGAAAACTGGCAATCGAAAAAGGATATGGTGAAGTCGAGTTTCAAGAAATTGGCCCAGGCCCGGAAGAAGAAATGCATGTTCACGAACATTCTGTGTTATCTCTCGTCTTAAGTGGTAAGTTCACAATGACAACTGATAAAGGGACAAAAGTTTTCATAACGGGCGATTTATGTGAAAATCCCGCAGGCACAATGCACCAAGAAAAAACTGGCCCAGAGGGTGGCTCATTTTTATTTGCCAAGAAATTTAGTTGAAATCAGTCAACAGCCTGCCACATAAGCAAATGCAGTCGGACGCAACAGAGTCGCTGATGCGAGGTGTTAACTTTTTAAGGATCATCTTTTAATGCAGGATAAAATTACCGTCATACTTGATTACCTTAACGAAGTTAAGACTCGCTGCACTTACAATGCGGCAGCTGAAGCGTTAGGTATTACACCACACGCTTTAAAGAAACTGCTGGGTGAGCGCAGGCCAGAAATCTCCTGGCTTGTTAACTCGGGAACCGGAGAACCAGCAAGGTACACTGACAACGAAAAACATCCGGAGCTTTATCGCACAAAGCGTATTATTAAATCAGCGGAGGTTTTAACACGGAATCTTCATTTGTAAAAAAAGTAAACCAGGCGCTCAAAGCGACAGCAAAAAATCGGCGTGCATTAGCTGAACCTTATGCACCTCAAGCATGTGTCTATTTACGAGGTAAGCCAAGGTCAAAAAGGTTATTGTGTAAATAGAATAGTACCTCGTCAAATAACACGTAAATTTAAACAAGAGAATTTTAATGGCAAAAATTAACTACACATTTGAAAAACGACAGAAGGAAATTGCGAAAAAGAAAAAAAAGGAAGAAAAGGTTCTAAAGAAATTAGTTCAGAGCAATGAAGAAACTCAACCCAAACAATCCCCGGCAGACGAATCTACGTGAGTAAAGCGACACATAACAAGTTGCAGCACAACATTGCTACGCAGTTCTGGCTGGCTAAAGCCGGCCGGTGTGCAATGCGTTGATAGTCCGCTCAGGGTCCAGACTGTGTGAAAACTATTTGCTAAAAATTTTTGTGGTAAATACGGTCTTGTTTCTGATCTTATTGGACTGAAAAGTGGGTAATCGAATGAAATATCAGCATTATTTTTAAATGCCTGTGGTAAATAATTTTTAGTTGATGACATTTATCAAGTTTTCACACAGCCTGGGCCGATAGCAGCCTTTCACCATCGATAATCGAACTGCCGTAACAGGCGATTTTAAAACCTGAGCCACAATTCCCGAACGGCTGCTTATTAATTGCAGGCAATCCACCGAGATTGCCAGGGCTGATAGAAATTTTCAAACATTCTAGTAAATAAAGTCTGAAGCATTGTAAGTAACTAGATATTTAATTCGGTCTCGGTTCAATTCACGGTAGTAACAAGCTCGCCGACGAATTGTTTTTTCTTAAATTCCTCCTGCGCCCTGGCTAACTCAGCCAATGGATGTATCCGCAATCGTTACGACAGAACTGAGCTGGCCTGCTTAGCCAGATGGGTGATGCTGCTCACTCCGCTTCAAAACATGCTGCGATAGGATTGTCGAGCAGATTGGCAGCACCAGACTTGAAGAAATGCACAAGTTGGTTTAATTCTGAATTTAACTTTTTGTCTGAATCAGGGCCGTGTGACAGGATACAGTTCGAACCTTCGGCTAAAACTCTAATTACACTGCCCCACTGAGAAGGTCTAAACGCTTCACAGATATGATATACCAACGCGCAAAGATAATGCTGTTGGTTGTGATAAGCGTTATACTTCATGTCGGCTTTAACAGCCTGTCGCAACAGATAATTTCCCGCCGGTACCCGAGCAAACAAACAAACCAAACAAACCAAACATTTACAGTATGATGAAATCTAGTCAGGACACTATTTTAAAAGATCTCGTTTTAATCGGTGGCGGACATAGCCACGTGGCGGTATTGAAAAGCTTCGGCATGAAACCGATACCCGGTGTGCGCCTGACGCTGATTGCTCGTGACGTGCAGACCCCCTACTCCGGCATGTTGCCGGGTTACGTCGCCGGTCACTATACCTTCGATGAAGCCCATATCGATTTGCGGCCTCTGTGCCAGTTTGCCTCGGCGCGGCTTTATCACGATGAAGCGATCCGTATCGATACCGTCAACAAACAGGTCATCTGCGCAAATCGGCCACCGGTGAGTTACGATTTATTATCCATTAATATCGGATCGCGCCCGGAAATCAACAGCGTGCCCGGTGCGTTTGAATTCACCACACCGGTGAAACCGATTAATCGTTTTGTTGATCGCTGGCACCGATTGCTGGAACGGGTACTGGAGCATCAGGGGCCTCATCGCATCGCTATAGTTGGCGCCGGTGCGGCCGGGGTGGAACTTCTACTGGCGATTCAATTTCGCTTAAAAACGGCACTCACTCAGCATCAGCGCGGAACCGAGCAACTTGAATTCCATTTAATCAGCAAAAATGGTCGAATCATGCCCGCGTTCCCGCCTGGCGTAGCTCGTCGTTTCGAACGCATTCTTGACCAGCGCGGTGTCCAGGTACATCGTGGGACTGAAGCGACCCGGGCTCATGATGGCAGGCTAGAACTGAGTAATGGCGATAAATTATCGCTCGACGAGGTGCTTTGGGTCACTGGCGCGAGCGCACCGGCCTGGATTAAGGAGTCCGGTTTAGAGGTCGATGATGCTGGCTTTATCACCGTAAACGACTGCCTGCAATCGACTTCTCACAACGATATATTTGCCGCTGGCGATATCGCCCATATGATTAATCATGTGCGACCAAAAGCAGGGGTGTTTGCAGTACGCCAGGGCAAACCACTCACCGACAATTTGCGGCGAGCACTTTTGAATCACCCGCTGCAAGCATTTGCGCCACAGAAAACCCTGTTAGCTCTGGTGAGCACCGGTGACAAATATGCGATTGCGAGTAAAGCAGGATGGCATTTTGAAAGCGCAAAACTCTGGGCCTGGAAGGACTGGATCGACCGCCGTTGGATGTTGAAATATATCGATCTGCCGGAAATGTCGGAAGATAAGACGTCGAAGCTCGACCACGGGCTAACCAATCAGGATACATTAAAGGAGATTTCGGCGATTGCGATGCGCTGTGGCGGCTGCGGTGCGAAAGTCGGGGCTAATGTTTTGAGCCGCGCAATATCCGAACTTAAACCAGCTCCGCGTGATGATATTTTGATCGGTCTGCACGAACCCGATGACGCCGCTGTGGTTGAGGTACCATCCGGTAAAGTGATGGTACATACGGTGGATTATTTTCGCTCGTTCATCGATGACCCGTATATTTTTGGCCAGATTGCGGCCAATCACGCGCTCAGCGATATTTTCGCGATGGGCGCTGAGGCACAGTCAGCGCTGGCGATAGCCACCGTGCCTTTCGGTATCGAGGTAAAAGTTGAAGATACGCTGAGACAACTGATGGCTGGCGCGATGGTGGTGTTAAACGACGCGAATGCTGCTTTGGTTGGCGGTCACACCAGTGAAGGCGCCGAACTGGCATTGGGTTTTTCGGTGAATGGTATCGCTGATCGCGAGCAAATTTTGCGTAAGGCCGGCATGCAGGAGGGCGATGTTTTGATTTTGACTAAAGCGCTGGGGACAGGAACCCTGTTCGCGGCTGACATGCAGCAGAAAGCAAAAGGCCGATGGATAGAAGCCGCACTGGCCTCGATGCTGCAATCAAACCGAGTCGCTGCCGACAAGCTGTATGCATATGGAGCCACAGCCTGCACCGATATTACCGGCTTTGGTTTACTGGGCCATATGGTGGAAATGATACGACCATCGGGCGTTGATGTGGAAATAGAGATGCAGGCTTTGCCATTAATTAGTGGCGCGATGGAAACCGTAGCAATGGGCATTTTAAGTTCTCTGCAACCTGCCAACCTGCGTTTACGCCGCGCGATTCGCAATAGGCAGGAAGCCGTTACCAGTCCGCTATACCCCTTGCTGTTTGACCCGCAAACCTCGGGGGGATTATTAGCCAGCGTACCCGCCGATAATGCCGAAAGTTGCTTACAAACTTTGCATAGCTCAGGCTATGCTGAAGCCACTATTATCGGTCGAGTAAAAGCCGCAAGCGATCAATTGGAGCCAGTAACCTTGCTCAGGTAATTGCCGCTATCACCTGCGCCCAGGTGGTAGCTTCGTGCTCCAGAGTAAAAGCCGGGGCCAACCCCTGGCAATGTTTTTCTAAACTCGCAACAAACGCAGGGTCTGTTTCCGCTCGATGTAATAACTTCGCCAGGCCTTGCTCGTCGCCTAGTGGATAATAACCCGGATAATCAGCACCGAGCAGGCCAATATTGCCAGCTATATCCGAGGCAATTATTGGCACGCCAGCCACCAGCGCTTCAGAAATAACATTCGCGCCGCCCTCCTGATTTGAACTGATAATCATCAACCGGGTTCGCGCCAGTTCGGCTCTCACTCGACTGGCGGGAACTTCGCCTTTCCATTGGTAACGCAGGTTTTGTGACATTTCTGTTTGTGCAAGCCGATCCCATTCCGGGCTATGCGCCTTGCCAAAATGAATCACTCGAAGTCGCGACGAATCAGGTAACAGGCGCGCCGCCAATGCGCTACGAAATGGATCTTTTTCTTCGCGCAAATGACCGATCACACAAACATCAAAATACCTGGTGCCAGGTTTACGCGCGCGTGGCAAAGGACGGGCGGACTGTCGAATCACAGTGAGCTTATTTCTCAATTCAACTGGCAATTCGTTGGCGATTAAATCATGCAAACAAACCAGCGCATCGGCCAGATGCATCGAACGCAGAGTCGTTTCTGGATCACTTTTCAAAAATGTATTAACGTCGGTACCACCCAGCACGACGATCAAGGTGCCAGAGGGGAAAAGATCACGATAGCGGGCAATTGCGTCGGCACTGCGCCAGGCGTGTAAGGCGATTACCAGGTCAACCGATTCTCCATTATAATCGGTATCGATCCGAACCTTATGGCCTTGCTCGCGCAACAGTCGAGCCCATCGCAGGGCCGAGGTTCGATTGCCGTTTTTTGATAGTTTTTTAGCGGGTGTAACCAGATGAATCTTCATACAACAATCAAACAGAGACACTATGACCGCAGCTATTAGTACCACAAAATTAATCGACATGCTGCAAAATGCCAGACAGCGAACCTACGAACTGGTCGACGGTTTAGATGCCGAGCAACTGATGGGGCCGAAACTCGACACCGTCAATCCGCTGCATTGGGAAATTGGTCATGTGGCCTATTTTTACGAGTATTTCATTCTGCGCCAGCTTTACGGACATGAAAGCATACTGAGCAATCGACAGGCCGATGCTTTATATGACTCTATCGCGGTTAGTCACAATACACGTTGGGACTTGCCGCTTTTGAGCATGACAGAAACAAAGGACTATATGCAGGGCGTGCTGGATAGCCTTTGTGAACGGCTGCAAGGCCCGACAGCGAATGCGCAGGATAGCTTCATTTATCAGTTTGGAGTATTCCACGAGGATATGCATACCGAAGCATTTACCTGGGCCCGACAAAAGCTGGCCTATCCCACGCCTAAATTTGCCAACGCCATCGATGCTACTAAGCTGCGAAATGCGGGGCCATACCCGGGCTACGTTGATATACCGGGTGGCGTCTTTCAACTAGGCGCGGATCCCGAAGCAGCATTCATGTTTGATAACGAAAAATTCGCCCACGAAGTTCAGGTGAAGGCTTTCTCGATTGCTAAAGCAGCCGTGACAAACGCCGAAT
>CAXMRQ010000187.1:0-27765 GCA_964196115.1 uncultured Gammaproteobacteria bacterium | reverse complement strand
TACCAGGTTTCCTCGATTGCCTGTGGGTTATAGGTTTTTTCCATTGCTGTCTTTATCGGTGATTTGTGTCGCTAAAAAGTAGCGCGGGATTATACATTGAGATGGTGTGGGATGTCAGAGTTTGGTTTTTTAATTTTTTACGTTACCTGTTGTTTACCGTGATTGTGTTAATAGGATTATTTTGTCGCAGTATTTCGCACCCTAAATCTTTCAGCACTTCGTAGCTAATATTTAGCAGGTGCGCGAGTTACTTGTTCTCAACAGCAAGAAAAAGTAACCAAAAAGTGCCGCCCCCGAACAAGCCCTTTAATCGTCAAAATAGCACTCATATCAGGGTCGGCCCACACGCGCTCCCGGCGCGGGTGGGCCTGAAATGGCTTTATTGCTGCGCATCCCATGCTCCGCTATAAAGGCCAGCCTGCACATCCCTGTACAGGCGTTCGTGGCTCCTATCCCGCTACTCACCCCTGCCATTTCACCCTGATCTGAGCACTATTTTACCGAGGGCTTGAAAGGGGGATTAAAAAAAGCGTATCTTGACGATTGGGGTTTAAACCGCCCTCTTTGTGTGCTGGAAGATTTAGTGTGGGAAATCCTGTTAAGATATTATTAAATTTTCTAATTTTGGAATGAATTTAATGCGGTTTAAAAACTGTTTAAAGCACTACACCACTCAAAATACTAACTACTCAAGTCGAAGACTTAACGCCAGCTTGCTGAATAACAATTCGAATCTCCTGCCACGCCAACTCCATATGCTCATCCAGTATCCGACGTATTTCCTGCTCCAGTGCCGGATCGGCCCTTAACGAAGTCAAAACCTCGGTTTGATCGATCTCTGGATCCGGATCCAGACCCAATTCCGATAATTCGATTTCGACGCCTTTTTCTATCAGGTCAGTCAATACCGGAATTTTAGAGTCCTTTTGCATGATTTACAGGTTGTGGTGGCTGAGTGGGTAGCCGCGTTCCTTGTAATAACTGTAGTGCTCACGCGCCAGTTGTTTATTGTCTTCGGTGACCAGTTCTATAACGCGTTCATACTGTGCGAAATTGGCCGGTATTGTATCGGCTAGATTGATTAACAATTGTCGATCATTACTCTGTGCGGGATCGTCATTAATTAATATTGGTGATTTGAAATCATCTGACTCCTGTGCGTCGTGCGGAATGAAGCTGTCATCGTTAAATACCCACAGTTGTCGATCCAGATGTTCGGTTTGCTGTGGGCTTTTTGTGAGCAACAAAGTCATCTGATTACTTTCGTAGGCTTTTTGGCATAGCTGGCAAACCACTCGATCAGGATTGTGCTGTTGTGGATTCAGTTGATAAAAGTCGATTCGAGTCATGGTCTAATCGATATTTATATCTGATTGAGTATGTACTGAGTCAACAACGGAACCGGCCTGCCAGTGGAACCCTTCGCTTCACCTGACTTCCAGGCGGTGCCGGCGATATCAAGGTGCGCCCACTTGTATTTTTTAGTAAACCGCGAAAGAAAGCAGGCCGCAGTTATGGTGCCGGCATCGCGTCCACCGATATTTGCCATATCCGCAAAATTACTTTTCAATTGTTCCTGATATTCGTCCCATAACGGTAGTTCCCAGACTTTATCTTCAATTTGTTTACCCGACTGGATCAGCTCATTAATTAATGGCTGATGATTGCCAAGCACCGCCGAAGGTATCTTACCCAGTGCGATAATACAGGCGCCGGTCAGTGTCGCAATGTCGATTACACAGCGTGGTTTAAATTTTTCTGCGTAGGTGAGTGCATCACATAAAATTAAGCGGCCCTCGGCATCGGTGTTGAGAATTTCGATGGTTTGGCCGGACATGCTGGTGACGATGTCGCCCGGCTTGGTGGCGAGACCGTCGGGCATATTTTCTGTGGCCGGAATGATGCCGACAACATTGATGGGCAGATCCATCGCCAGCACCGCATTAACCGTACCGATCACTGAGGCAGCACCACACATGTCAAACTTCATTTCATCCATTGCTGCACCGGGTTTGAGTGAAATACCACCCGTGTCAAATGTGACACCTTTGCCCACCAGCACAATCGGTTGCTCGCTCGCTTTGCCACCTTTATATTCCAGTGTTATCAGTTTCGCGGGTTGGCGGCTTCCGGCGCTCACCGACAATAATGAACCCATTTTCAGCTTAAGCATATCGGCTTCTTCGAGCACGCTGACTTTTAGCTTTTTTTGACTTTTTGCGAGATCTTTAGCCTGTTTTGCAATATAAGAGGGTGTACAGATGTTACTCGGTAAATTCCCCAGATCGCGTGCCATATTCATACCTGCGCTAATCGCATTACCTTGCACAACTGCGGTTTCTGCGGCAGCCAGATCACCCCGCTCGGGGACGTTTAGGGTGAGTTTTTTGAGTGCTTTCTTTTTGTCGTTTTTATCGCTTTTCAGCTGCTCAAACTGGTATAGGCAACTGTTCATATGCAGCACAGTCTGTCTCACCTTCCATGCAGCATCACGACCCTTTACCGGGATGTCAGTAATATAGGCGTATGCTTCCGAGGCGCCACAGTTATCCAGTGCTGCCGACATGCTACCAACGATCTTGATGAAGGCTATTTCATCCATTTCCTTATCTTTACCACTGCCGATTAGTAATACCCTGTCTGCTAACGTGCCTGGCACTTGATGCAATAGTAGAGTCTGGCCGCTGCGACCATCCATATCGCCGCGTTGAATAATCGTAGACAGGAAACCCTTGCTGGCGCTGTCGATTAATTCGCCAGTTTTGGATAATTTGCGCTGCTGTGAAACCGTAATAATCAGACAGGCGCTACGTTGCTTTTCGGGGTTACCGCTTTTTACATTGAAATCCATAATATTCCTGTGTTGGTGCAATCAATAACGCGATAAGATACGTGAAGTCTGAAAAAAAACCAGTCGTAAATGACGGAATTTAACGACGATTAAGCGCAGGTTTATCAGGCCTTCGTCTAAAATGCGATCTAGCTCTAAAAAATTCGGTGCGCGATGCCCAATATTATAACCCGATATTTAACCATTGAAATTTTGAAAGGCAGTGCCGCAACGGTTCTGATCTTATTCATTATTCTGATGAGCAATGCATTGGGCCGGGTATTGGCGGACATCGCCGACGGTGATATACCGCAGCAGGCGTTATGGCCTGTGCTGCTCAGTCAATCGGTCAATATTTTCTCCCTGTTGTTGCCCATCGGGTTTTTCTTTGGCATTGTTTTTTCGTTTGGTCGCTTATACAAGGATCATGAAATAGTGGTGATGAATGCCTGTGGTATGGGCTATGGCCATTTTTACAAACCGGTTATATTAATTCTGGCACCCTTAGTCCTGCTGAGTGCCTATAGTAGTATCTGGCTTAATGCACAGGTGCAAAGAACCGTTGAGAATATTGTTGAGCAGGAAAAAGATGTGCAGGAATTTGCGCGATTTAAACCAGGTCAGTTCAATCAGAGTAAAAACGGTGAGCATGTATTTTATATGCAGTCGCTGAGCGAAGATAAACAGCAATTGAACAATATTATTATAAGCCAGACAAAACGCGACGGTACGGTTTTCGAGACAGCGAAGTCGGGCCGCCAAAAAACAGATGAGGAGACTGGAAACGTATTCCTGATTGTTGGCCCGGGTGAGCGCTACGAAGGAGAATCCGGACAAAAAGACTATAAAATAATCGAGTTCGAACAACATGGAATACTGATTGAAAAGAAAAAAAAGGGGCCCAGGCAGCAAATTGGAGAGGAGGAAAAACCGCCGCAGGAGTTATGGCGATCCTCACGAATTGCAGATCGAGTCGAACTCCGATGGCGCATCTCGATTCCGGTGATCCTGGTGGTATTGGCTTTATTGGCGGTACCCCTGTCATATATAGCGCCTCGACAGGGTCGCTATGGCAAGATAGGAATGGCCCTTTTAATATACATCGTATACCTTAATTTGATGGCGTATACACGCGCGCAACTTGAAGCCGAATCGTTGCCACTAGCGTTTGGTTTCTGGTGGGTGCATTTGATATTTATAATTTTTACTATCGGTCTTTTTATAAAACGTAACGGCGCTATCAGCTTTCGCCCGGGGAATCCGGTCCAGTGATTATCAACCGCTATATAATGCGCAATATCCATCAGGGTAGTTTACTGGTGCTTCTGGTGCTGGTTAGTCTCGGTCTTTTCTTTATCTTTATCGGTCAGCTTGAGCATATCGGTCGAGGCGACTATAGTTTTTTGCACGTGGTCGAATATGTTGCGCTGCGGGTTCCCGGCAAGGTAGTCGAATTTATGCCGTTGGCAGTTTTGCTGGGTACTATTTTGAGCCTGGGCTCGCTGGCCGGTAATAGCGAGATAATTGCCATGCAAGCAGCCGGTGTTTCGGTGTCGCAATTATTACGTGCCGTGTTGCAGGCAGCTGTTATTTTGGCTGTACTGAGTTTTATACTGGCCGATTGGGTAGTGCCGATCAGCGAAACCAGCGCCCGCGAAATTAGATCTAGCGCGATCAATGCAACGCCGACACTGATTGGCAAAAAAGGTCTATGGGTCAAAGACGATAATCAGGTTCTATATATTAAGGAGTTATTGCCCAACGGAGTAGCCAGACTAGTCGAGATTTATGAGCTTGATGAAAAGGGAGGTCTCGCTTCAACAATCACCGCTCAAAGTGCTATTCCGAGCGCTGAGCAATGGCTGTTAAAACAGGTAAAGCAAACCATCTTCGATGATCAGGCGGTGCGTACTATCAGCTACGATGAACTGATTTACACAGGTAACATTTCCTACCAGTTACTGGCGGCTTTAATGATCGAGCCCCGGCAGATGTCGAGCAGTGACCTGCATGCTTATCTTTCTTTCCTGGACGAAAATAATCTCGACACGGCGAATATAGAATTAACCTTCTGGCAAAAAATTATCTCGCCTTTTACGGTATTAATCATGTGTGTTCTTGGCCTGCCCTTTGTTTTGGGGTCGCAGCGTCAGGCCAATACCGGCCAGCGTTTAATGCTAGGCATATTACTAGGCCTGACTTATGTGGTTGCAGACAAATTGCTGATTCAACTGGGTAGCCGGATCAACATAAATCCATTCCTCAACGCTTTTTCACCCAGCCTGTTATTCCTCGTTCTGGCGGTTTATTTATTAATTAAAAAGCAGTCGCATGGCCTGCGAGCGAGTGCTGGCAATTGATAGCCTCCTGAATCCGTAAGTTCAGAAGTTAATCTTCATTCCAGGGGTTTGACGGGAATGGCACTTACTTAAGTATCGAAACAAGAAGTTCGTCATTCCTGCGAAGGCAGGAATCTTTAAAAACAGCACTTTCAAATCCAATAGATTCCTGCCTCCGCAGGAATGACGGTCTTAAGTAAGTGCTATTGGGGTTTGACTGATATATCGATTACCCTGGTTTGGCTAAATTTATCGTGCCAGGTGTAAGGTTTGAAAATTCGCCACCAGTATCCGAGGCCGAAAACGGTTAAAGAAATCATGGCGAAAACCAGTCGTAGCGAACTGGCAGGCCAACTCGGATAACCCCCCAGTTCCGAGACAATTTGGATTTTCCACGCCCGCATTCCCACTGTTTGCCCCGATCTATTCCAGAACCAGCCGTAAAAAGTAAAAATCACGACGAGCAGAAAAATATAAACCATAGAAGAGCTCACCGCTTCGCCTTGATTGAATGGAATGGTTAAACCAACCGCGACGAATAAAATCGCAATTATTAATAAGCTATCGTAAATCATCGCAGCCAGTTGCTTGAATAAGCTGGCGGAAGGATAGAGATCGTGAGAATAGGTTGGCATAGCACTTTTACCGCAAAGTTGGCGGCCATTCTAGGAAAAAGAAATAGAAGCGACAATAACTATTGCGCGCTATTATTTATATTCTTAAAAATTTAGTTTAGCTTTATAGGCTGGGTGATGCGCCCATTCCTGGATCTGACCCCGAACCCAGAGTGATATTTTACTGACGCAATTTAGTGCTCAACGGAAAACAACGGTCAAAAAATATCTGGCGTTTGTGGAAGGGGTAAACACGGCTGGGGCCAGGTCTAGCATTAGCCTTATATTTTGATTGCCTTCTGCGATGTCGAGACTGCTAAGATTGGATCGCACGCGTTTCGGTCGAATTGGTCGAATTGTACGGGTGAGTCGATAAATAGCCTGAGGCTAAAATCTAGACCGACCTATTCATTTATTGAGCTAGTTTCCTTGGATCCCCAGTCATTAAACTGGACGTGCTACCTTCGTAGGTACCATCTACAGTATACCAATAAATCTTGTTCCCAGATTTTGCAATAGTGTTACATCCACTCGACTCTTCATATTTGTAGCACCAGACTTTACCCTCTATTGTCCATTCACCTTTGTAGCGCTCTTTCTCGTTCCACAGTCCACTGATTAAGCCATTGGGTTGATTATACTCGATGTAGGTATTGCCTTCCGAATTACCTGCCAATGTGTTGCCTACAAGCGTTTTCTTGAGTTCTGCTTCTGACATTAATAACACTCTCTCCGCTTCGCCAACACCTTGTGAAACCACGGTAAAGGTCAGAGGTGAGAACTTTTGACCCTCAAAAACACTGTTACCCGATACATCGTCAGCCCGCACATACAGTTCCAGCCTGTCAGAGATGCCAGGGTCTAAATACAAATCTGTGGTATAGAGGTCGGGATCTGTATTGGATCGCTGCATTTTCTTAGGCGCGAAAGCAGTATCGGTTGCGCGTTTAAAATAGAGCGTGACATTTGCGATGCCGACATTATCTGTGACTGTCGCTGAAAATATCTTCTTCCCAGCTGCTATCTCGCTATTAGATTCGCCAAACAGGATAGTAGGTGCTTCAATATCTGGCGCTGGTAAAACTAACTGCTCGGCGGCGGAAGCTAACGACAAAGTTACCTGCACGAAGAAAAGTATAGTCACCATTCGAGTTATAATTTTCATTCTTTGATCCCATCAAGTTTAACAGCGTCAGGTATATTATTTATCATAACAGCTTCCCTCGGACAACTCTAAGTATAGGAAGAATCGGGTTAGGGTCAGGTCTAGTATTTAGCTAAACAATTTGATAGCCTATCCCCATGTCCAGGCCTCTCCGATTAGAATTTTCCGATGCGCTTTATCACATTACTTCGCGCGGAGACCGGCGTGAGGATATCTACGAGGATGATGCTGATCGAGAATTGTTTTTAGAGGTACTCTCATCGGTTATCACGCAGTCTAATTGGGTATGTTATGCCTATTGTTTGATGAGCAATCACTATCATTTATTGATTCAGACACCCGATAGTAATTTAAGCAAGGGAATGAGGCAGTTAAATGGGATCTATACGCAGGCCTATAATCGTCAGCACGGTAAAACCGGTCATTTATTTCAGGGGCGCTATAAGGCTATATTGGTTGACGAAGATAGCTATCTACTCGAACTGAGTCGCTACATTGTACTAAATCCAGTGAAAGCAGGTATGGTTAAACAGGCTGGGGACTGGAGGTGGAGTAGTTACCAACCAATGATTGGTCAGAGTCCATCGCCGGACTGGCTATCGAGTGATATTTTATTATCGCAATTTAGTGCTCAACGGAAAACGGCGGTCAACAAATACCTGGCGTTCGTGGAAGCAGGGTTAAAGAATGGGTCGATATGGTCGCAGGTCAAGAATCAGATTTATCTGGGTGATTCGGGCTTTGTGGATAAAATGCAACAACATCTGGTTAATCAAAAGGAGGACATCCATATCCCGAAGGTGCAAAGGAGGGCGGTAGCCAAACCTTTGTCGGAATACGAAAAAATGACAAACGACCGTAACGAGGCTATTGTCGCGTCCTATGCCAGTGGTGGGTATTCATATCAGGAGATAGGCGACTACTTTGGGTTGCATTTCACACATGTCGGGCGGATTGTACGGGGGAGTCGATGAGTAGCGTCAGGCTAAAAGCTAGACCTGACCCCATTGTTCTCTTTATCGATGATCTCTGGGCACAAAAGGGGTTGGCAAAACTCACTTTGACAGCCTATAGGCAGGACTTAAAAAGTTTCGAAAAATGGTTACTGGGTCGCGGTGAAAAACTGCCAACTGCCAGTCAGGCAAATATCCAGGGTTATTTATCCAGTCGATTCAGTAGCGGCGCATCGGCGAGATCGAATGCTCGATTGTTATCCACGCTGAAGCAATATTTTCGTTATCTAGTTAAAAAGGGTGATCGTCAGGACAATCCGACCGCGCTGATTACAGCGCCGAAAGTGCAGCAAACTTTGCCTCACACTTTGAGTGAGGAAGATATCAATAAGCTGATCGAGGCACCCGATACGACCAGCAGCTATGGCCTTAGAGACCGTTGCATGCTTGAAATGATGTATAGCTCCGGGCTACGGGTAAGTGAGCTTGTTGCCCTGCAAATGAACCAGGTTAACACTAATCTAGGCCTGGTTCGGCTGACTGGCAAGGGTAACAAGGAACGTGTTATTCCAGTTGGCGAAGAGGCCCTGTTATGGCTGACTCGCTATGTCAAAGATGCAAGGCCGCAACTGGTAAGACGAAATGTGTTGAACGATTTCTTATACCTGTCGAGCCGAGGTACCGGCATTACACGACAGGCCCTGTGGCAACACATAAAAAAATATTCGATTAAAGCCGGCATTAAGACGGTCTACTCGCCGCATTCGCTTCGCCATGCGTTTGCAACCCACCTGCTTAACCACGGAGCCGATTTACGCACGGTGCAAATGCTACTCGGTCACAGTAGCCTATCGACAACGCAGATTTATACGCACATCGCTCAGGCAAGACTGCAGAGTTTGCATGCGCAGCATCATCCGCGGGGCTGAGTTAGGCGTTTTCAAATCGTCCTAATGCATCAAGGTAAACATCTTGCGCCGATACTTCTGCACACTCGGATGCTCACCACCGAGCATATCAAATAACGCGAGTAATCCTCGTCGTCCGGCATCGTCATCATACAGTCGATCAATTATCATGATTTTAAGCAGGCACTCCATTGCCTCATTATTTTCGCCATTAGCTGACAGATAATGACTCTTTTGCAGCAGTGCTTCGCAATCATTGGGGTCGCCGACTAAACGTTGTTCAATTTGATCTAAAGCAGGAAGTTCTTCAAGCTGGTCGGCGAGGTTGATCTCGGCGCGTAATTTGATAGCTTCTTCTTTATTTTGCTCTTCACCACTCAAGTTATCGAGCAGTGTCAACGCGCCGTCTTTATCTCCCTCGGTGAAGATAGTTCGCGCGATGTTGATTTTTAAATCAGCATTCGATGGGTCTTTTTCGAGCGCCTGGTTCATTAGTTCAAGGGCATCTTCAAAGCGACCTTCTTCATGGGCTGCCGTTGCTGCGTGCATTAATTTATCGGATTCTGAGCTTATAAACGGTTTAATGAAGGCGCGGATCTCACCCTCGGGAAGAGCACCGGTACGCTCAGCCACTATCTGACCATCCATGATCAGTTTCATTGTCGGCAGACTTTTAATCTGGAAGTGGGCTGCCAGTTCCTTTTGCTGTTCGGTATCGACCTTCGCCAGAATGAGTTTTCCGGCGTACTCGTTTACCAATTTTTCCAGTACTGGCGCTATGGCCTTACAGGGTTCACACCAGTCGGCCCAGAAGTCAACCAGCACTGGCTGCTTGAACGAATTATCGATCACGATGGACTGAAAATCCTGTGCGTTTACGTCGTGAATATAGGGTGATTCGCTCATAATCGTAGTGCCTTGAAAAAATGCGCATTATATCAGTCAATTCGGTCTCGTTTTCAAGGCCGAAACCGTTATAATTCCGCGCAATAAAAAACTCAGCAACTCAGGATATATTCTGTTGAAAGATTTGTACGATGCGGCTTCGATCGAAGTATTAACCGGCCTGGATCCGGTGAAGAAACGACCGGGCATGTATACCGACACGACCAGGCCGAACCATCTCGCACAGGAAGTGATCGACAATAGTGTTGACGAGGCGATTGCCGGGTTCGCCAGCCAGATCGGAGTCATTCTACATGTCGATCAGTCACTCAGTGTTATCGACGATGGGCGTGGCATGCCGGTAGATATACACCCGCAGCAAGGTATACCCGGTGTTGAAGTGATTCTCACCAAGTTACACGCAGGCGGAAAATTTTCCGGTAAACACTATCAATTTTCCGGAGGTTTGCACGGTGTCGGTGTATCGGTGGTGAATGCGCTATCAAAAAGACTCGATGTTAGAGTACGCCGCGAAGGTAAGGAATATTCAATTAGCTTTGAGAACGGAGACAAGAAAAACGAGCTGCAGGAAATTGGTGCAGTGGGTAAGAAAAACTCGGGCACTACCATTCGGTTTTGGCCAGATGTTGGATATTTTGACAGCCCGGTATTTTCGGTCAGTAAACTCAAACACGTGCTGCGTGCCAAGGCGGTATTGTGCCCGGGATTAAAAGTAAAATTTTATGTCGAAAAAACTAAGGAAGCGATCGAATGGTATTACGAGGATGGTCTGGCAGATTACCTGACTGAGGCGCTCTCGGGATTCGAATTATTGCCGCAGCAACCGTTTGTGACATCGGTGCAGGGTGAAAACGAGGCGGTTGACTGGGCGGTGATGTGGTTACCCGAAGGCGGCGAGAGTATTACCGAAAGCTATGTTAATTTAATACCAACTTCGCAGGGGGGAACCCACGTAAATGGACTGCGCACCGGGCTAACCGATGCGATTCGTGATTTTTGTGAATTTCGCAGTCTTTTACCTCGTGGTGTGAAACTCGCACCGGATGATGTGTGGGACAAGGTTAGTTATGTATTGTCGGTGAAAATGAACGATCCGCAGTTTTCCGGACAAACCAAGGAACGCCTGTCCTCACGTGAGACAGCTGCTTTTGTATCAGGTATCGCCAAAGATTCATTTAGCCTGTGGCTGAATCAACACGCCGAGGTTGGCGACCTGCTCGCGCAAATGGCTATCTCCAGTGCGCAAAAGAGACTTAGGTCTTCCAAGAAAGTTGTGCGTAAAAAAGTTACCAGTGGGCCTGCATTGCCGGGCAAGCTGGCCGACTGTAGTAGTCAGGATGTCAGCCGTACTGAATTATTTCTGGTAGAGGGTGACTCCGCAGGTGGTTCGGCGAAGCAGGCGCGTGACCGGGTGTTTCAGGCCATCATGCCGCTTAGAGGCAAGATTCTCAATACATGGGAAGTGTCCCCCGATCAGGTATTGGCTTCGCAGGAGGTACACGATATTTCGGTTGCAATTGGAGTAGAACCTGCTTCTGATGATTTGTCCGGCTTGCGTTATGGTAAGGTTTGTATTCTGGCTGACGCCGACTCGGATGGCGCCCATATTGCAACCCTGTTATGCGCATTATTTCTGAGACACTTTCAACCGCTGGTCGAAAAGGGGCATGTTTATGTCGCCAAGCCACCCCTTTATCGTATCGATATCGCCAAGGATAAATTTTACGCACTCGACGAAGCCGAACGCGATGGCATAATCGACCGTTTTGCTGCGGAAAAAAGAAAGGGTAAGGTTAGCGTCACGCGATTTAAAGGCCTGGGTGAAATGAATCCGCTGCAATTACGCGAAAGCACAATCGCGCCGGACACACGGCGTCTGGCCCAGTTAACGATTGAGGCAGGCGACAATACCTTTGATATTATGAATATGATGCTGTCGAAAAAACGCGCCGCCGATCGCAAGGAATGGTTGCAGGAAAAAGGCGACCTGGCGGAGGTATAGCAATGAGCGAAAACATGGAACTTAATTACGAGGGTGTTGAAAAACAACCCTTAAGCGAATTCACCGAAAAAGCTTACCTCGACTATTCGATGTATGTAATCCTCGACCGTGCCTTACCCCATATAGGCGACGGACTGAAACCGGTGCAGCGTCGTATAATCTACGCCATGTCTGAACTTGGACTGTCGGCGAGTTCGAAGCATAAAAAATCGGCACGCACGGTTGGTGATGTGCTGGGAAAATTTCATCCGCACGGCGACACTGCCTGTTACGAAGCCATGGTGTTGATGGCGCAGAACTTTTCTTATCGCTATCCGTTAATCGACGGCCAGGGAAATTTTGGTTCGCCTGACGATCCAAAATCCTTCGCTGCAATGCGTTATACCGAATCGCGATTATCGCCCATCGCGCGAGTATTATTGCAGGAACTGGGGCAGGGAACGGTCGACTGGCTTCCCAACTTCGATGGCACGATGCAGGAACCATCGCTGTTACCGGCGCGTTTGCCGCATATTCTGCTAAATGGTACTACCGGTATCGCGGTAGGTATGGCGACTGATTTGCCACCGCATAATTTACGTGAGGTGGCAAACGCCTGTTTACGCCTGCTGGATAGTTCTCGTACCACACTGGAAGAATTACGTGAGCATATTAAAGGTCCCGATTATCCTACCGAGGCTGAAATCATAACCCCTGAACACGAATTACGGAGCCTTTACGAAACTGGTAATGGTTCGATTCGTATGCGCGCCATCTATGAGCGTGAAGAAGGCGATATTATTCTTACCGCATTGCCGCACCAGGTTTCGGGCGCCAGGGTGATTGAGCAAATAGCGCAACAGATGCTGGCGAAAAAACTGCCCATGGTTGATGACCTGCGCGATGAGTCGGATCACGAAAACCCGACGCGCCTGGTGATCGTGCCGCGATCTAATCGCGTCGATGTCGAAGCGCTAATGGGACATCTTTTCGCTACTACAGATCTGGAAAAAACCTATCGCGTTAACATGAATGTGATTGGTATTAACGGCCGACCACAGGTTAAAAACCTGAAACAGATACTACTGGAATGGATTGGGTTTCGAATAACAACTGTGCGCCGACGGCTGGAATGGCGTCTGGATAAAGTAGATAAGCGATTGCATATTCTGCAGGGTTTGCTAATCGCGTTTTTGAATCTTGATGAAGTGATTCGAATCGTACGAACCGAAGACGAACCGAAACCGGTTCTGATCAAAACCTTCAAAATTTCAGATATACAGGCGGAGGCGATTCTCGAAACTAAACTGCGCCATTTGGCGAAGCTAGAAGAAATGAAAATTCGTGAGGAGCAGGAAGCGTTAGTCGAGGAAAAACAGGAGCTGGAAAAACTACTCGGGTCTGATCGGCGTATTAAAACTCTGATTAAGAATGAAATCCTTGAGGATGTCGAGGCCTATGGAGATGACCGTCGCTCACCTATAGTCAGTCGGGGTGCTGCCAGGGCGTTGGACGAATCCGATTTGATGCCTTCTGAGACAATAACCGTAGTGTTGTCAGAGCGTGGTTGGGTGCGGGCTGCGAAAGGTCATGATATCGATCCTATGGGGTTGAGCTATAAATCCGGTGATGGGTTTCAGGGACTGGCTCAGGGTAAGAGCAACAATAGCGTCGTATTCATCGATTCGCATGGCCGTAGCTATGCGGCTATAGCGCATTCTCTACCGTCGGCGCGAGGGCAGGGCGAACCGCTCACCGGTCGATTTAGGCCTGCTGCCGGAGCGGAATTTGCTAGTTGTGTAATGGCGCGCGACGACGATCTTTATTTAATGTCGAGTTCGCATGGTTACGGGTTTGTCTGCCGTTTCGAGGATATGTTGACACGAAATAAAAATGGTAAGGCGCTTATCAGTTTAAAAAATGGCGCCGCTCTGATGCCTGCCGCCAGAATTCAAAATTTCGAAACCGATCATCTTGTTTCGATAACCAGTGAAGGCTACATCGGATTATTGGAGGTGAAGTCAATTCCGCAACTGTCGAAGGGTAAGGGCAATAAGATTCAGGGAATTCCGTCCAAGCGCCTTAAATTGGGAGAAGAGTCGGTGAGTTATATTGCCTGCCTGACAGAGCACCAGAAACTGGTTGTGCACTCGGGTAAAAAGTATAAATCTATGGCGTTACGCGAATTGGAGGAATATCGCATCGAACGCGGTAAACGCGGTCGAAAATTACCGCGTGGCTATCAGAATGTTACTGCAATTGAAGTGATTGACTAGTACTCCTTCAATGATATATCTTGGGACGCTCCCTCCGGGCCAGCCAGGAAGCAGTCATCTGCGTTGTCGCCTAAAGCGCCTACTTTTGGTGTGCTCCCTTGAATTAGCTACGGTTAGTCCTGCGGTCGCACGCCTAACAGCTAACCGCTTCCTGACTGGCTGCATCCTAAGATATATCATTGAAGGAGTACTAACAGGCCTCATTAACTACATCAGATGTAATCAACCCGTCATCGAGGTAAAGTCATAGTTAAGTAGTTTTTGAGGTTCCTGCAGGAAGTTACCCTGCACGAAGTCTACTCCGAGTGACCACATCATGCTAAGAATTGCGGCATCGTCAACTGCTGGTGTAATCGAGCGAATGTTCATGCTATTTGCCTGGCTTGCCAGTTCGCGGATACTGTCCTGATTTTCCGCGTTCTGCGACAAATCTTCCATATAAGCTGAGCTGACCCGAATATAATCGGCCTTGATATGTTTCATTAACTGGAAGGGGTTAAGCCCGGTACCAAATCCGTCTAATGCGAACTGGCATTTAATATTTTTCAAACCTTCGAACAGGGCCTTCGCAGCCTTGAGATGATTCACTGCGTGATCCTCGTTAATCAAAAAAATCAGCCTTTGACCTGAGACTTTCGATTTATTTAAACTTTCGGCCACCCAGCCCGCCAGGCTGGAGTCGAGTACCGAGTCCACGCTGAGAGGAACGAAAAATTCGACTACTCGTGATTGTTTGCTGGTATCGGCTATTTTTTTAATCGCGTGCAATATCATCCAGCGATCCAGGGTCTTAGCTGTACCGGTTTTGTCTGGGTAAACCTGGTTAATTTTGTGCTCGATTGGGCTGCCGTCTTCTTCGTTGAGCAGAAGACTCGAAAAATAACGCTCCCCAGCTTCGGCCTTGATGCTGACTATAGGCTGATAAACTCCGCTGATCCTATTTTGATTGATCGCATCCTTAATTAAATCGGCGGCGGCTCCTACTTCTTCCTGAACCGTCATTTCGCCTACCTTTGGAATAAAGGTACTAGAACTGTTGCCGCCGGAATTTTGTACTTCATCGCAGGTTTTTTCCGCACGCGAAATAATTTCATTCGCGTTGTCGGGTGAATTCTGGTCGATAAAGCACATTCCCGCACTACAGGTTATGCTAATCGATTGATCACCAATCTCGAAAACCTGATCCTCAATTTTGCTAATAAAATCTTCGGCAAACTTTTCTATCAGTGGTTTTTCCTTGATAATGCTGAGGCAGGCGTAGGAATTGGCGCCAAAACGAGCGACAATTTGTTCGGCGCTGGCAGCTTCTCTGAGGATTTTAGCAACGTCACCAATTAAGGTATCACAGCCGGCAATGCCAATTTTCTCCCTTATCGGTTGAAAATCGTCGATCGCGATATAGATTACTGCACACTGGTGAACGCCGTTCATAGCCAGCGTCAGGGAGCTTTTCAATTTACCCATAAAAGTTTGCCGATTAATTAAATCGGTAACCAGATCGTGCTGATGCAGGTAGTTGATCTTTTCTTCAAGTTCGGAGGTGTCCGCTTCGGCACGAATCAGAATCTGCATGCAGGGTTCACTGTCATAGCTCGCGCGCGCGAACTCCAGATTAACTTCCAGACTTTCACCGTCTTCTCTGAACATCTTTACGGTCAGTTCATTGTTTTCATTTTCATTATTACCGAATCCGCGCAGGAAAGATTTCAACTTGTCTTTTTGATCGGGATCAACCATATCAATGATCGGCGTGCCTTCAAGTTCTTCGAAATCGGTTTTAGCGAATAACTCCATATACGCAGCGTTAGCATAAATATGCATGCCCTCGTGTACGTAAGCGACTGAATCCCTGGAACTTGCCAGAAGAGACTGGCAGCGTTTTTCGCTTTCCAGTAGCTGAAGTTCAGCACGCATCGCCTTACGCCAAAACGACAAATTACGAGCTTCGCGTTTGATCACCAGAATTAGATGGTCAAAACTTTTGGACGATACAACGTCCTGAACACCCATCTTAATTGCCTTTACCACATTTGCAGGTGTCAGATTTTGCAACATCGCGATGATGGCGACGTGACGTCCACTTTTGCCGACGATATGGAGCGCCTGTTTTATTGGAAAATTCGCCAGGTGGAGAGAAAATAACACCAGTTCAACGGGTTTATTTTGCAGAATTTCAGCCATATCTTCGGCATCTTCGGCAAATTCGGCTCGTACCTGCACGCCCGCGGCTCGTAATGCGCTGATGATTTGTTCGGCCTTGTGCATTCCCTCGTCTACTATCAGCAGGCGAATTAGTTTTTCTGTATCTGATTCCATTGTGATTTTATTGAATAATCCAGTTTAATTTTATAGCCAGGTTGGTACAGGTTTAAGGCTCGCTACTTTAACAACTTCCGCACAGGTATTATAGTGACGAAATTAAATTTCTCACCAATACAATATGATGATGTTTGTCGCATTGAATAAGAATCCGTTATCATAGTGTTTTTTGTTTGAGAAAAATCGATGGCTAGTTATAGCACTAACGAATTCCGCGGCGGACTAAAGATCATGATCGACGGTGATCCCTGTTCAATCATCGAAAATGAGTTTGTTAAACCGGGCAAAGGCCAGGCCTTCAACCGGGTTAAGATTCGTAATCTAAAAACCGGCAGGGTACTGGATAAAACCTTTAAATCCGGTGAATCGCTTGAAGCTGCTGATGTCATAGATATTGACATGCAATACCTCTATAGCGATGGCGAGTTTTGGCATTTTATGGTGCCGGACAACTTCGAACAGCATGCAGCAGACGCCAATGCGGTGGGTGAATCTCATTTGTGGTTGAAGGCACAGGATAGCTGTGAAGTGACACTATACAACGGTAGCCCGATTGGGGTGACGCCGCCCAATTTTGTCGAACTGGATATCACTGATACCGATCCCGGATTAAAGGGTGACACAGCACAGGGTGGCACTAAACCGGCGACTCTGGAAACCGGAGCAATGGTAAAAGTGCCACTGTTTCTGGAGATTGGCGAAACCGTTCGTGTCGATACGCGAACTGGTGAATATATGTCCAGGGTGAAGAAATAGAGTTCCAGTTAACCGTGGACTGGGAGCCCTCAGCAAACTTCGTAACTATTCGCGAAAGAGCAGGAATCTATCAGCAGATCCGGGCTTTTTTTTCTGCTCGTAGCATACTCGAAGTCGATACGCCTTTATTGTCAAGGGCTACTAATACAGATGCCCAAATCGCTTCGATAAAGGCTTTTAATCAGGGCCAGGAACTGTATCTGCAAACATCGCCGGAATTTGCGATGAAGCGTTTGCTGGCTGCGGGTAGTGGGTCAATTTATCAAATCTGTCATGCTTTCCGCGAGGCAGAAACGGGTCGAAGGCACAACGCCGAATTTACTCTGCTGGAATGGTATCGAATCGGCTATGACTATCACGCATTGATGGGCGAAGTCGAATCCCTGATCGATACCTTGAGCGGGCAAACAAATATTTATACGCGTGTCAGTTATCGTGACCTGTTTATACAGCATATAGATATTGATATTAATATCATTCAATTATCCGAACTACGAAACACGACGAGTGAGTTAGTACCTGATACTACCACGAAAAATCTGGATTTTGATCAATGTCTTGATTTGTTAATGAGTTTACTGGTTGCGCCGCGCTTGAAAGGTTATGTATTCGTTTACGACTATCCGATATCGCAGGCCTCTCTGGCCAGGGTAAATGCAACTAATCCAGTAGTAGCCGAGCGATTTGAATTGTTTTATGGCGATCTCGAACTCGCCAACGGTTTTTCTGAACTAACCGATGGCAAAATCCAGCGTAGTCGATTTGAAAACGATAATACTGTGCGGAAGCAGAAGGGGTTGCCATGCTATCCTCTCGACGAACAATTACTTGCTGCTCTGCAATCGGGCATGCCCGATTGCGCTGGAGTTGCATGAGGACTGGATCGACGGTTGATGGTTTTGCTGGGACTGGATTCGATTGATCAGGTTCTTTGTTTTGGGGATTAGGAGTCTGTCGGATTTAGGGAATCGTAGCGAGCATGGTGGGAGAGCGAGGCCAGATTTTCCCGATTTTAAGGCGCATAGTGAGAACTACGCAACGAAAAATCGGGGGAATATGGACCACTCTGCCAACAGCGCAGTAGATTCTCCCTAAATTCGACAGGCTCCTAAGCGGGTTTCTTTTTTAACGGGAAGTGGCCAATCAGCTCGCCCATTTTTAGCGTTTGTCCGGCTTTAATATTTTCTAGCAACTTAATATTTTTACCGGCCAGAAAAATCACCGTCGAACCCATATTAAAACGCCCCATTTCGTCGCCTTTGGCAATGATTTTACGGGTATGCCCATATTCGAAATCGGTGATTTTTTTGCCCTTTGGTGGGGTGATTAATCCTGCCCAAACCGTCTCTATTGCTGCGACGTTAATCGCACCGACGAGAACCAGGCCGATAGGTCCTGCCTCGCTAGCAAACACACAGCCAACGCGTTCATTACTGGTAAATAGCCCCGGTATGGTGCGGACCGTCCAGGGTGCGACGCTAAATAGTCGACCAGGCACATGAATCATTTTTTTCAGTAAGCCATGCAACGGCATATGTACTCGGTGATAATTATAAGGCGCGAGATAGATAGTCACGAAGTGTCCATTTTCGAATAAGCCCGCCATTGCCGAATCACCACCGAGTAATTCGGTGGTCGTGTAATAATGACCCTTGGCCTGAAATATCTGGCGTTGTTGAATTTTTCCCGCCTGGGATACGGTGCCATCAGCCGGGCTAGCCAGAGTATTTTTACCCGGAACAACAGGCCGTGCGCCGTCCTTCAATGGACGAATAAAAAACTCGTTGAAAGTAGTATATAGCCTGGTGTTTTCATAGGCCGCCTCGCTCATATCGACTTTGAATTTTTTAATAAAAAACTCAATCATTGGATGTACGATGGGTCCTTTAAGTCGCGTGATAAAATAAACCGCGCGCGAGATCAGATGATGCGGTAAGGCGGTGAACAGGAATATTTTTGTTTTTTCTACTTTACTAAGTTCGATCGGTTCGCTCATGACTATTTCCGTACTATCATTTCTATGTTTTGGGTTGTTTGATCGTCGTAACCAATGGTAACGACAACTTTGTTTCCCGGTTTTAAGGTTTTTAAGGGCTCCATCATCATCAAATGGATACCACCGGGTGCCAGTTTCACTGTTTCACCGGATGCTATTTCGAGTGCATGAACCGGCCGCATACTAAGCACACCATTTTCTTCGACACTTTGGTGAACTTCAATTCGGGCAAAATCTTCACTTTTCGCCCATGTTATCGTAATCGTTCGCGTCTGCTTATTAACAATACTCATATAACCGGCGCGAACCGGCACTACCATGGGTAGATTTTTTATCCAGGCCCTGCTAATTTCCAGCTTCGCTGCCGAACAGGGCAGCGCGTAGAAAATCAAAACAATCAGGGTCAGGCTTTTGATCATACCATTATGATTTTTATTAAAAAACTCAATTAGTTCTCAGTTAATTTTGCAGCGGGGTCGCTAGCCCGAAAATTTCATAAATCTGCGCGAAGATCGCGCAGTATATTGATTTCACAAGGAAATATCCGAAGAAGCCTCGTATCAGTGATTCCGAGCGACAGGGGATATATTTCTTGTGGAATAAATAGACAAGTGAGAATGTGCATGATTTATGAATTTTCCGGGCTAGCTGTTATCGATGATCTTTGCCATGTCACGCGCCATGGCCTGGCTGTCGTGCGGTGAACCGAACAGGCCGGAGAATTCACCCCTGGGGTTAAGTAAAATAATAGCCGAACTGTGCGACACATCGTATACCTCAGCGCTTCCATTGTTGATATCGCGACTATGCGCGATTCCAATACTGCTGGTTAAGCGATCTAATTCTATCAGGGGTGCGGAAGCGCCAATTATGTCGCGATGAAAATATTGCACATAGGTTTTAAGAATAGCCGGTGTGTCCCGAGCAGGGTCGACCGACACAAAAATGACCTGGATTTTGCCATCTATGTTACTGCCATCGATTGTGTTTAACAGGTCACTAAGAATTTGCAGGCTGGTCGGGCATACATCCGGACAATGGGTGTAACCGAAAAACATTAAACTCCATTTGCCGACCAGTTCGGCTTTGCCCAACGCCCGACTATTTTGATCAACTAGCTGAAAATCGGGTAGAACTTTTGCCTGCTCGCCAAACCAGGAACCGGCCTCAAGTTTTACCGGTTTTGGGTCGTACACTACCGAGGAAACCATGAAACCAGCGCTTAATGAAATCACTACGATGATCAGGAGATGTACTTTTTTCAATGTGGGCCGCTATTAAATATGGTGTAGAATCCCCGGCATTATATTTTAACTGTTTATTAACACAACTAATTGAAACTCAACGTGGCTGAACCAGAATCGCTTGACGCATTATCGACAATTAGGGACTTTATTCGCTGGGGTAGCAGCGAATTCAATAGATCCGAACTGACCTTTGGTCACGGCTTTGCTTCTGCGTTCGATGAGGCGAAATATTTGATTTTTCACCAGCTCGCCTTACCACCTGACTGGCCTGATAATTACCTTGACTGCGTGTTGACCGATTCTGAACGTAAACTGGTAATACAAATATTACAGCAGCGCGTAAAATCAAGACAACCGGTTGCCTACATTACGCGAGAATCGTGGTTTTGCGGGCTAAGGTTTTATGTCGATGAGCGTGTGCTGGTGCCACGTTCGCCCATCGCGGAATTGATAGCGAATCATTTTGAGCCCTGGATCGATAGCAGTCGAGTACATAAAATTCTCGATTTATGCACCGGCAGTGCCTGTATAGCCATTGCCAGCCAGTATATGTTTGAAGATGCGCAGGTTTTCGCCTCGGATATTTCTCTCAATGCACTCGAAGTCGCAGGCATTAACTGTCGTGAACACGATTTGAGCGAGCTGATAACGCTATACGAATCAGATTTATTCAACAGTATACCTGTGCAGCAATTTGACGTTATTGTCAGCAATCCACCTTATGTCGATGCCGAGGACATGGCCGCATTGAGTGAGGAGTACCATTTCGAGCCGGGCATTGGCCTGGTCGCCGGCGACGATGGTCTGGCATTAGTCGACCGAATTTTACTGGACGCCGGTGAATATTTAAGCGAGCAGGGCGTGTTATTTGTCGAAGTAGGGAATTCACAGCAGGCAATGATGCAGAAATACGAATTTTTGCCGATGACCTGGATCGACTTCGAGTTTGGTGGAAGCGGTGTCTGCTGTATCCATCAAAGCGATTTGCAACAACAGCAGTCTAAAATTGCGCTAGGAGTCTGTCGGACTTAGGTGGTCGTCACGAGGATAAGTCCGGTTTGAGTCAGATTTTGAGTTCTTTTAAGGAAAATAGTTATTCTATTTGACGAAAAAGAACTCAAAATGTGGCCAAATCCGGCTTTTCCGCAGTAGACTAACCTAAGTCCGACAGGCTCCTGGTTAATGAATTTAAAAATATAGCTGAGCTAACCGAGGGCGTTTAAACATGGCATGGTGGGGAAAAGCGCTTGGCGGCGCCTTCGGATTTATGATCGGTGGTCCTTTTGGCGCATTAATGGGTATAGCCTTTGGCCACAACTTTGACCGTGGTATGAATTCGCTGGACGATGCGGACTGGCAGGTTGGCGGTCAGGATCGTGTGCAGGCGGCCTTTTTTACTGCCACTTTTTCGGTCATGGGCTACATCGCCAAGGCCGATGGTAAGGTAACCCGAGATGAAATTAAGCTCGCCGAGACGGTGATGAGTCATCTGGGTCTGAATGCCGATATGCGCGAGTCGGCAAGAAAACTATTCAACGAAGGCAAGTCAGCCGATTTCCCGATCGATGAAATACTCGGCCAGTTTAAAAAAGAAACACGTCGGCGTAGCACACTGATTCAGATGTTTCTGGAAATACAGTTACAGGCTGCCTATGCCGATGGTGTGATGCATCCTGCCGAAAAGGAAGTGCTGCATCATATTTGCCTGCGGCTCGGAATTTCTATTGCACAGTTTGATCAACTAGAGGAAATGCTAAAGGCTGGATTCGGCAACGGTGGCTATCATGGGGCGCAATCACAGCAAATGCCCATCGAAGACGCCTATGCCATGCTTGGGGTCGACAAGTCGGTTAGCGATGCTGAATTGAAAAAATCCTATCGCCGCCTGATGTCGCAACACCATCCGGATAAGCTCGTCGCTAAAGGCTTACCCGATGAAATGATTAAAGACGCCACCGAGAAAACCCAGCAAATCAAAGCAGCTTACGAAAAAATTAAAGAGTCGCGCGGGTTGTAATCTATAGCCCGCCTGAAGCGACCGATGAAGAAACTCTATACCCATGAAAACCGCATGATTATCTTCAACCTGAAGAATGTTTTGCAGGATAAAGGTATCGACAGTTCGGTCATTAATGAGTTCGCCTCTGGTGGTGCGGGTGATCTTGCTACATTCGATACCTGGCCAGAACTATGGATATCCGATGATGACAGATTCACCGAGGCCGAATCTATATTACAGAAAATTGTATTCGGCTCCGACGACGGCTACTGGCATTGTCGAGGCTGTCAGGAGAAAAATGGTGCTGCATTTGAGCTATGCTGGAAATGTGGCCGACCAGACGAATGAAATGGAAGGGGATTTAAAATGAAGCGAAACTATAGCATGCTGGCTTTTGTCATCGGATCGATTGTTACTGGCATCGGTTATGGCGGCGAAGTCGAAATTGTCGATGTCAAAGTTTCATGCAGTAACAACTGTACGTTTTCGGTGACGTTGAAACACGCTGACGAAGGCTGGGAACATTATTCCAACCAGTGGGACGTGATGACGATGGATGGCAAACTATTGAAGTCACGCGTGCTGCTTCACCCGCATGTCAACGAACAGCCATTTACGCGTTCGCTGTCGGGTGTGCAAATTCCGGCCGGGATCACGGCAGTGAAGATTCGCGCGAAGGATTTGAAGCATGGCTATTCAACTAATGAATATACGGTGGAATTGCCCTGAATCGTCGATTCAACTTCTTTGTTTGAACGCTAAGGACAGCCAGCTTCCATGCCTGGCGCCGCAGCGGAATCTATTAACAATTCTTTTCGGCGCACAGCCAGGTAATTCATAACGCTGCCAGCAGTTAGTTTAAATGTTGGTGAGCTATTCATCCCCGCGCTTTTTAAGCCTTTGGCAGTCCAGCTATTGCAGGTGTTCATTAAATAGAAATTGCCGACACCCTGGTAAAACTGACTGTCACCATAGATACCTTTTTTAGTTGGTTGTATTTCGCCACTCGAATTTCGATAAAAACTCGATGCTATAAAGCTGATTAAAGACGATAACTCGCGATCACCCAGGCAAAAGTTCTCGATCTCGCTGTTGGGGAAATAATCCTCCGCGTTAGTTGGAACCGCCACCGCATGCATCACTGATTCGGTGGGCCAGAATATTGCCCTCATGGTTAATCCAGAAGTAATTTCCTGGGCCTGATAAAAGCCCCTGTCGCCCCAGCCGAATTCGATATATGGGACATCAGCAAATCTTTGTTTTAGTTCGGGTATTACTATTTGCATCGGCGTTGCCGGTATGACAAAACCGGTGTGCCAGCCATGGCTGACAACATGAACCTGATTTTCGGCAGTATCGGTGATTTCACCAGTGAAATTCACCACGTAAGGCTTTGTCGCACAGCCACTGAATAGCAGGCCAAGAATCATCAGAGTGGAATATTTCATTATAAGTTGGTCGAATAGAAATAGGCCGAGTAAAAATAGGTCGAATAAAAATCAGTCGAAAAAACTAAGGTGAAATTCTTATTGCGATAACTCTTTTTTGTCGAACTTACCATGCTTTAAAAAGTAAACTGTTTGATCGATGACAGTTTTATTTTTCATCATAAATGGATGAGTTGTCGGCAGAGCGATAAAGTCGGTCATCCCTTCTACTTTAGTTGACTCAACCGAAACCTTGCCATCATTCGGATCTGGCAAGAAAGTCGAAAGTATCAAATTAATGCTTTGAGTCCCGGCAATCACACCCAATTCGAAATCTACCGGCCCTAGTAATTTTGGAATATCGGATGGGCTGGTCCCCAGTTCCATGCCGGCAGGCCCGTTTAACAATTCGAACCCTGGCGTGTCTCTAAGGTTATCGACAACTTCGCTACCCTGGTTTGGCGGACCAAGCATTACTACGCGCCCGATATCGTCGCGCTGGTTTGCTTTCAGATAAACACGCACCAAAATACCGCCAAGCGAATGCGTAACAAAGTTAATTTTAGGCGCTAATTGTTCGGTACAGGCCTGGATTCCCTGTCCCACTACCAGAGTCGCCAGTTCCTCGACAGGATGATCTCGTGATGGATAATCGATGTTGTTGACCTGAAATCCCTCGTTCGTCAATCTCGTTTCCAGCGCCTGCATCGATGTAGCGCTTCGGGCCAGGCCGTGCAGCAGTACCACGCATTCGTTAGCGAGAGCATTCGCATTCCCGGCGACTGTGCACAGGCAAATCAAAACAAGGTATTTTTTAAGCATAATAGGCGTTATGTAGTCCGGATTGTGAATCAGGGGAGCATATCAGAGAAGCGTGTCACAATTGATAAAAGCATCGATAGCGCCTGACATTAAGTTACTGTAAGCTGCACGCCGCCAACTCTCCGATCAATTCCGTTATTAGCAGCTGATTAAGCGCGCTGCAGAGATTACTTTATGAGTTTTACCTCGTTGGGCTTATCCGCCCCAATTCTTGACGCTGTTGCTGAACAGGGTTACGAAATACCAACACCGATTCAGGCGCAGGCGATACCCGCAGTGCTCGAAGGCAAAGACGTGATGGGCGCAGCCCAGACCGGCACCGGTAAAACGGCTGGTTTCACGTTACCCATTCTGGAACTGCTGTCAAACGGCCAGCCTGCGCAGGCAAATCAGGCGCGGGCATTAATATTGACACCAACCCGCGAGCTGGCGGCTCAGGTTGGAGAAAGTGTCGCAATCTATGGCAAGAACCTGTCGTTGCGTTCTGCGGTCGTATTTGGCGGTGTAAAGATAAACCCCCAGATGATTAAGCTGCGCAAGGGTGTCGATATACTGGTGGCGACACCGGGGCGTTTGCTCGATCTATACAACCAGAACGCGGTGCGATTCAAGTATTTGGAAGTGCTGGTACTGGATGAGGCAGACCGTATGCTCGATATGGGTTTTATTCACGATATTCGCAAAATACTGAATCTTCTACCAAAACAACGTCAAAACCTGATGTTTTCGGCGACTTTTTCTAAAGATATTCGCAATCTTGCGACAGGACTGGTGAATAATCCGGTTGAGATTTCGGTCAGCCCGCGTAACACCACGGTCGAGTCGGTAGATCAGTGGATTTGTCCGGTCGATAAAAAGCAAAAGGCAGCTTTGCTGATACAACTGATCCAGGAGAATAACTGGCAGCGGGTGCTGGTTTTTTCCCGCACTAAACATGGCGCTAACAAATTAGTCCGTCAGTTGGAGTCTGCTGAAATTAATGCTGCCCCGATTCACGGTAACAAGAGTCAGGCCGCGCGCACCAAAGCACTGGCCGATTTTAAAAATGGCAGGACTCGGATCCTGGTAGCGACCGATATTGCTGCGAGGGGGCTGGATATCGACCAAATGCCGCAGGTGGTTAATTTTGACCTTCCCAATGTGCCGGAAGACTATATTCACCGCATTGGCCGCACCGGTCGCGCAGGTGCCACGGGTCAGGCAGTGTCACTGGTCAGCGCCGATGAGATTCAACAGCTTTCCGATATTGAGCGACTGATAAAACAGTTGTTACCGCGCAAGCTGATAGACGGCTTCGAACCGGTTCACGACCTGCCCGCAACAAGCTTGTCACAACGTCCTGCTCATGCCAAAAAACCAAAGAAGGCTAAACCCGGTCACTGGGATGGGCAAAGATCCGGCGAAAATGCCAGGGGCCATAAACCCCCGGGTAAAAACAAACGCCATACCGGCGGTGGTAATCGGGCTGGTGGAAATCAGGCTAGTGGAAATGCGGGCAACAAGGGCCGAAGCGGCAATGCCGCAGCTAGATGAAATAGTGTCAAATGACTATCATTCAAATTAAGCCGGGCTCTTACCTGTTCAAAGGAAAGCTGGAACAGGAGCTAGCGCCAAAAACCTGCGCCAAATTTATGGAGCTACTGCCATACCAGCAACGCTTGGCCCGTTTGATGCCATTGTTATGTTTCACGTCTTCGTTGCTGTAATTTATTTGCGGCATAATTTGATCGTGCGTCCGAATTATTCTCGGAATTGTTTCTCTCACACCAAGCTTTGAATTCATCCATTTTCATTGCAATTTTATTTATCTAGAGTCCCTGAGCTGTTAATTCGTTGATTGCAGTGTTGGCATTTGATTTCCATTCTTCATAAGAATTATCCAGTGTGTCAGAATCTATCGCCGTACGCTTTAATTTTTCCCATTCATCAACTTCATACCAGCAAAATGCTATTCCAATATTATTTTCACTAGTCATCGTGTTCTCGAATTTTAGGGTGAAGCGTAACGCCTACATAACCGGCAACCTTGCCGAAGGCCTGTTTTTTAGGCCGTAGGTCGAGGTTGTCTGGTTGATGTTATTGTTAGGCATTTACTCTTTATCAAAGCTATCCACAATGATAGCGCCCATAGAAGCAGGCATTGTAATTACTATTAAGCGTTTAAATGCGACAAGTGTGTCTGTAAGTAACGGGAATTTATCTAATGAAAACAACACTAACGCAACAACTATTGCGGCAATTGTATAAGCAATAGCTATACGCCACAAAAAAATGGGCACTCTGTATTTAATATTGCCTTGGAATACGCTTTCATATGCGAAAAAGCCTAAGAATGAAATAGACAGAATAAATACCATTAGTAGATTAGTTAAAGGAAGTGTCTCGCCTAGTTTCCAAGCCTCTTCAGAGAACGATATTGGAACTGCTAAAGCAAAAGCACCAATAACAACTTGGCTTGCATCCTCTAAGTTAAAGCTTAAATTCATTTATTTGCCTAACGCCGGTTTAAAATGTGAGGCGCACTTGTGCGCCGAGTCATTTTGAAACCCTTGTTATAACACCTATTGAACGATTTCAAATTTTGCATCCTTTTCATTCCAAGATAGTCCCTGACCATGCCCTTCCAAGTGATAGTGTCCAGCAATATTTTTCTTTGTCGCTACTGCCATGTATTTGTCAGAAGGCTCAATAATAAGACTTTTATATGTGGTTTCATATGACATGAAGCCAATAAGGAATGCCTGGTTACTGGTTCGGGGAAACAAGATAAATAAAAAATCTGGGTAGCCATCAGAGTTGAAGTAACCTTTAGTCCAGAATGGTGACTTTTCCTCCAAATCCGAATCTAGTGTTTTATAAAAGTAAGTATCTCTATCGCTTCCCCAGTACGACAGGTCCGCTCCCTCAGGAATCCGATAGATATCGAGTATTTCCCCGCCATATTTTTCTAGAAACTGCAGGTATTCTGAATCTGGAGCACTAAGTGCTGGGCCTGACATGAATGCCGTGAAAATTATCCCTGCCGCGAAATACTTATTCACCTTGATGCGTTATACCGCTTCGCATCAGCGGCGCGGCTCTGCCGCGTCCGACTGCATGCGTTTGATACTCATTGAGCCTTCCCCTTTAGCTTAGCGATATTCGCTAAACTGGAGGTGACAAAACCAAACCGGAGAAAGCTCAATGATTTTTTATAATAACCTACACCCATATTATTGTGGTATCGA
>CAXMRQ010000186.1:0-26308 GCA_964196115.1 uncultured Gammaproteobacteria bacterium | reverse complement strand
AAAAATGATCAGCAGTGGTTTAACGATTTCCATTAATCTATAGTTCACTAAAACGGCGCTAAGTTCAATCTCGCACCTAAACAGATGCCAACGGATCACCTAGCAAATTTGACACGCTCGGCACACGCTCAAGTGCCCATTTAAGTTGTTTTCGCATCGAAGCGCTTAGAACTGCCGGATCAATATTGTTGGAAAGGGGGATACCCGCTTGAATATCGAGTAACTGTTGCCGCAATATGATATTGAAGATAACCCGGTGGGCCTCGTTTAGATTATCGAATACTGTGTTCATTTTAGTCTGTAGGTCACGTGCGGCAATTAATCGATCCGGCGTCGCCTGCTTTTTAATACCGTGTTGAATTGCGAGTACGCGTGCGCATGAAAAAATAGACATAATGCCACCCATTTTTAAGTCCATGCGTCCATCCTGGAGCTGGAAGCGACCAAACATTCCGAGTCGCGATCGGTTCTTGCACGCATTAATCGACATCAATTTGACAAACGCGCTGCTTTGGCCCCCCAACTTATAGGCGAAATCGATGATTTGGTGCGCAAGCGCGGCATCACCGTGGACGTGAACTGCATCAAAAAAGATATCACAATTGAGAATGTCATCCGGGGTTTGTCGCTTGATCCAGGAGCGGATCGTTGCCTGCCAGTGCTTTAGCGAATGTCGCCAATCGGCGTTACTGGCCATGATATTGCCCTTGCAATAAGGAACCCCGGCGATATCAAGAATATCGGAGACCCGGGTTCCGAGCTCGGCAAACCATTTGTCTTCTACACCATCCGGCTCACCCTTCTCGTATACCAGCGCGTTGTCCTGATCCATTGCCAGCATACTTTCACCGCGACCACCTGAACCCAGTACCAGCATCGCGTATTTGCAAGGCGCCGAACCCAGGCCCTGTTCGAGCATATCGGCCTCGGCGAGCTTGCAGGCCTGTCGAGTCAGCGCACAAAGTTCGCGTGAAATAACCGCTGCAACGTCACGCGCATCCATGCCTTCATTAACCAGGCCGCCAGCAACCTGGGCAATCTGTTTCCACACCACAGCCATGGCTTCGGCGTTCTCGGCTTCATCAATATCGTCACCGAGCGCAATGGCATCGTCAGCGCGCTGACGCAATAAATCGCGGGCAGACAGAGCGCCAATTATGCGCCCCTGTGCATCGTGTACACCGAGATGCCGAAAATGAAGACGTCGCATACGTGCTATCGCTCGATAAATGAAGGCCCCGGCCGAGAGGCTGTGCAACGGATACTGGGCAATATCACCCGCAGCCATTTTCAACCATGTTTCACCCGCTTGATCAATCGTTCGCAATAAATCACGCTCGGTCACTATGCCGGTATCTGGATGGTTTTTATCAGGCTGGACATATACCGCACTGATTTCATTTTTGATCAGGGTATTCAGCACACTCGCCAGTTTTTCATCCGCATCGACAAAAATCACCGGGCTGCGCATCAACTCATGCAAGCGATGTCGGTAGGGATAACTGTCAATTCGGGTTAATACGCCGGGTAATGCCTTGTTGACATCGGTCGCCTGGTGCACATCGTGCCAACCGAGGCTTAGCTCGTTAGCGGCAACCCTGTTGAATTGCAGGCAGGCACGTTCGGCTTCTCCGAGGGTACGAATACCGCGGTCACGTAAACGCGGCAGCAACGCCAGAAAAATACTCGCGGTCGCCAGCGAGTCGCCGAGTGCGCTATGTCGGCCGTGGACCTCGACACCGAGCCATGCCGCAATCGTATCGAGCGAAAAATCAGGCAGATTAGGTGCGACAACACTTACCAGATAGCGCACATCGAGCGTACGCGGAGCGTCCCAGTCGAGCCCTGCCAGTTGTTGCTCACGCTTTAACATGGCGAGATCGAATCCACTCGCATAGCCAATCAACAAGGCCTCTGCACGCCAGCTATCGAATTCAGATTTGACTGCCGCGTAATATTCCGCCTGCGCTACATCTTCATCGTAAATGCCATGAATTGCGGTAGTGACGGGGGGAATTGGTTCGCCGGGATTTACCAGTTGCTCAAAAGTTTGAGATTCGTCGATACGCCCCCGGCTAATTTTCACCGCACCGAGCTGTATGACGCGTGCTTTAGTGGTGTCGAGGCCGGTGGTTTCGGTATCAAACGCCACCGCGTCGAGCGAGACCAACGGTGTTACCGAGCTGGTCGCCGCTACCAATTGCGTATCGGTCGGCATTTAACGCCCTCCGGAAACTTCAATAAAGCTGCCGGTAGTATACGAGGCTTCTTCTGAAACCAGCCACATGATGGCCTTCGCGACCTCAAGCGGTAAACCACCGCGCTGCATCGGCACCCCACCTTTTAAACGATCAACGCGCCCGGCCTCCCCCCCACTGGCGTGCATATCGGTGTAAATCAGTCCGGGACGTACCGCATTGACGCGTATACCCTGATCTCCAAGCTCTTTCGAAAGTCCTATCGTCATCGTATCAATCGCGCCTTTCGAGGCGGCGTAATCGATATACTCGTGCGGGGATCCGAGCGGAGCAGCCCTGGATGATAAATTCACAATCGATCCGCCTGCGCCACCGTGTTTGGTCGACATACGTTTAATCGCCTGTTGGGTGCATAGGAAGCTACCTTCGACGTTGGTGCGAAATACTCGCTGTAGTCGTTGCAGTGAAATATTCTCGAACTCTGACTGTTTTTCAAGAATGCCGGCGTTATTAACCAGCGCGGTGAGAGAGCCCAACTTTTGATCGACGGTTTCAAACATATTCCGGACTTCAGATGCGTTCGCAATGTCGGCCTTAACCGTTATTGCGGATTGGCCCGATGCCAGTATTGAATCGAGTAATTGCTGCGCTTGAGTCTCGCTATTGTGATAGTTGATAGCGACCGCGTAACCCGACTGTGCAGCCAGGCGTGCAGTTTCCGCACCAATACCCCGGCTAGCGCCGGTAACGAGCAACACTTTTTGCATAGCTTCTCCTACTTGTTTAAACCCGCATGCTAAGCGCCCGGGTAATAATTTTATTGCTCTAGCTGCGTTTAATCGTCAGTATTTTTTTCGATCAATGTTTAGTGAGACTAGGGGCAACGATTTCATGATCGAGGAATAACTGTTCGATATCGACGCTATCAAAAGCGTAACGTGCATTGCAAAATTCACAGGTAATCGCTATTTCATTTTGCTCTTCGAGGACGTAATCAACTTCAGCCCTGCCGAGCGAGATTAGCATATCGCGTGTTCTCTGCAACGAACAACTACAGGCAAAGCTGATTTTGTCAGCCCCAAACAGGCGCAGGTCTTCTTCGTGGTAAAGCCGATGAAGCAGTATCTCGGCCTTTAGATCGAGTAGCTCCTGTTTGCTGGTAGTAGACGTCAGATGCAAAAGTCGGTTCCAGGCATCATCGTCAATAGATTCGGCTGGTAGTTTTTGCAACAATATTCCTGTTGCGGAGGTCTCGTTACAGGCGAGCCAGAATCGCGTGGGTAGCTGTTCGGATTGATCGAAATATGACTGTAATGCCGTCGACAGGTCATTGCCACTGAGAGGCACTATACCCTGATGCGGCTTACCCGTGCCATTGTTGATCGTAATCGCCAGCTTGTCGGTCGCGAAGATGTCCTGCAAACTCACTTCCTCGTCGAGTTCTCGCGATTGTCGTACAATACCACGAATCGTATTACTGGAAGTGGCTTCAGCAACCAATAAGTGGATGGCACCGTTGCCACGGATTTGCAAGCTCACGCTGCCATCGATTTTGAGCGTATCAACCAGCAGTGTAACCGCTGCCAGCGCATGCCCTAGTAGCGTTAAAGCAAAACCTTTGGCATCAGACTGGGCCACAATTTTCTGCCAACTCATATCGAGCGATACGTGTTGACCTCGAACCGGGTTCTGCTCAAACAGGAAACGCCGCATTTGATCCTGATCTTTCATCTTTAACTACTATTTGAGTTTATCGCGTAACATCTGGTTAACCTGCCCCGGATTAGCCTTTCCTTTTGATTGTTGCATAATTTGCCCGACAAAAAATCCTAATACCTTTTCCTTGCCGGCGCGGAATTGCTCCACCTGATCCGGGTTTGCGGCGATGACATTATCAATCAGACTTTCGATAGCGCCGCTATCGGTTATCTGCTTCAAACCACGATTTTTGATGATGTCGTCGGCGCTCCCTTCACCTTGCCACATTGCCTCGAACACCTCCTTGGCAATTTTACCCGAAATGGTGTTATCGCCTATGCGTTGTAACAGCGCTGCCAACATTTCTGGTGAGACCGGGGACAGCTGAATTTCAACATCAGACTTATTCAGTGCAGCAGCCAGGTCGCCAAGTATCCAGTTCGCGAACTGGTCCGCTAAGCCTTCTTCCTGCGCCAACGCCTGTTCAAAATATTCAGATGTTTCACGACTGCTGGTAAGAAGTTCGGCGTTATAGCCGGAAAGACCAAAATCATCAATGTAACGTTGACGTTTTTGTTCGGGTAACTCGGGTAATGAATTCCTGATACGTTGAATATCTTCTTTGCTAACTTCTACTGGTAATAGGTCAGGATCTGGGAAGTAACGATAATCATTGGCTTCTTCCTTGCTACGCATTGGGCGCGTCTCATTTTTATCTGCATCGTATAGACGCGTTTCCTGCCTGACTTTTCCACCGTCCTCGATGAGATCGATCTGGCGTTCAACTTCATAGTTGATGGCGCGTTCGATAAACTTGAATGAATTGATATTCTTCAACTCTGTGCGCGTACCCAACTCCTGCTGGCCAACGGGTCTAACCGACACATTGGCATCACAACGAAACGATCCTTCCTGCATATTGCCATCGCAGATATCGAGATACCGCACCAGCGAATGGATTTTACGCGCGTAGGCCACTGCTTCCCTGGCACTGCGCATATCGGGTTCCGAGACGATTTCCAATAATGGTGTACCAGCACGGTTCAGGTCTACACCGGTTTGATGCGAAAACGCATCGTGCAAGGATTTACCTGCATCCTCTTCAAGATGGGCACGGGTAATGCCAACTATTTTACTGACACCTTCTTCGGGACTAATACTCAGCTGCCCTTTACCAACAATAGGCAACTCAAACTGTGAAATTTGATAGCCTTTGGGCAAATCGGGATAAAAATAATTTTTACGCGCAAATACCGAAACTGGAGTTATTTCAGCACCGATTGCGACCCCGAACTTGACTGCCATATTGACCACTTCGGCGTTAAGCACTGGCAATACCCCCGGGAACCCGAGATCCACAGCGCAGGCCTGAGTATTGGGTTCCGCACCAAATGCAGTGGAGGCACCCGAGAAAATCTTGCTCGAGGTCGCTAACTGGGCATGAATTTCGAGCCCGATAACTGTTTCCCAGGCGGCCATTATGTAATCTCCGGTGTTTTCATATGCCAATCCGTCGCCTGCTGGAACTGGTGCGCCACATTTAACAGTCCTGGCTCGTTAAAATAATTGCCAATTAATTGCATGCCGACTGGTAAGCCCTGCGAAAATCCAGCGGGAATCGACATACCGGGCAACCCGGCCAGGTTTAGCGCAAGCGTATAAATATCCTGCAAATACATACTCACCGGGTCATCGGTTTTAGCCCCCTGTTTAAATGCAACTTCGGGGGTAACCGGACATAGTATGATATCGACCTGATTGAAAGCTTTTTCGTAATCCTGCTTGATCAAACGTCTAAGTTGCTGGGCTTTCAAATAATAGGCGTCGTAATAACCGGCTGACAGGGCATAAGTACCAATCATGATGCGACGCTTTACCTCATCGCCAAAGCCTTCGTCACGTGATCGTCTGTAAAGATCTTCGAGATCAACGGGGTTATCACAACGATGGCCAAATCGCACACCGTCAAAACGCGACAGGTTCGACGAACATTCGGCAGTGGCAACAATATAATAAACCGGAATCGATAGTTTTGAGTTAGGTAACTGGATATCGACAATTTCAGCACCGAGCTTACGATATTCGTCAATTGCCGATTCAATCACCTTCGCGACACCGGCATCAAGGCCTTCGGCAAAGTATTCCGCTGGCAGGCCTATTTTCAGACCGCTGATATCTTCATCCAGCCGCTCGCAGTAGTCGGGCACCGGCCGGTCTATCGAAGTTGAATCACGCGGGTCGAATCCGGCCATGGTTTGCAGCAATACGGCGCAATCTTCAGCGCTACGCGCCAGCGGACCACCCTGGTCGAGACTCGAGCCGAAGGCTATCATGCCGTAGCGTGAAACTCGGCCATAGGTTGGCTTGATGCCCGAAATGCCACACAGAGCGGCGGGCTGGCGGATCGATCCGCCAGTATCGGTTCCGGTAGCAGCAGGCGCCAGCGATGCCGCGACTGCGGCCGCAGAGCCTCCGGAGGAACCACCGGGAACTCGCTCTAAATCCCAGGGATTGGAAACCGCACCGTAATAGCTGTTTTCGTTCGATGACCCCATTGCAAATTCGTCCATATTGGTTTTACCCAACATCACTGCCCCGTCGTGCTTGAACTTCTCGATAATCGTTGCGTCATAGGGCGCGATAAAATTATCCAGCATTTTTGATGCGCAGGATGTCTTCACACCATCGGTGCAAAAGATATCTTTATGCGCCAGCGGTACTCCTGTCAGTGCTTTAGCTTCACCGCGTGCAATCACTCCATCCGCAGCTTTTGCCTGCCGTAAGGCTAGCTCGCCAGTAACCGTAATAAAACAATTGAGCGTCTTATTATGCAACTCGATCTGGTCAAGGTACTGCTGCGTAATTTCGACGCTGGAAAATTTTTTCTGCGCGAGTCCGTGTTGAATTTGCTTGATAGAATGTGTCATCGTCAGATTCACTCAATAACCTTCGGCACACGGTAAAAACCGTTTTCAACATCAGGAGCGATGCTCTGGAATTTGTCACGTTGATTGGTTTCGGTAACCTCATCGTCGCGCAGACGCTGGGTCGCATCCATTGGATGTGCCATCGGTGTGACATTGCTGGTATCGACTGCTTTCATTTGCTCAGCCAGTGCCAGAATATTAGACAAATCTGTGGTTAATTGCCCAACCTCGGAGTCACTAATCTGCAGCCGTGCAAGCTGCGCAATATTCCGCACATCCTCATTTTTCAGGGTCATCTTAAAATATTTCCAGCATAGTGGTTGAAAAGGCCGCAAACTTAGCATAATTTCACATTTAGTTTAACCGAAACGCCTGTATATTGGCGCTTTCTTCCTTGCCCAAACGACCGCCCATTGCTAGAGTACGCTCGATCTGGGCAATATATGCACCCTATCAGGGATTTCTGTGCAATCGCGCACTCATAACACATAACTATTCGGGTTAGAAACAACACATGTTTTCAGCTATTCGGGGTTTGTTATCAAACGATTTATCTATCGATTTAGGTACTGCCAATACGCTTATTTATTCAAGAGGCCAGGGCATCGTTCTGAACGAACCATCGGTTGTAGCCATACGTCAGGATCGCGGGCCGGGTGGGCCTAAATCAATTGAGGCGGTCGGTACCGACGCTAAAAAAATGCTTGGCAGGACGCCGGAACATATCGACGCCAAGCGACCAATGAAAGACGGTGTTATCGCCGATTTCACCTATACCGAAAAAATGCTACAGCATTTCATCCGCAAAGTTCACGAAAACCAGTTTTTTCGACCCAGTCCGCGCGTGCTGATCTGCGTACCCTGTGGTGCAACTCAGGTAGAACGTCGCGCGATTCGCGAGTCGGCAATGGGTGCTGGTGCTCGTAAAGTTTATCTCATCGAAGAGCCAATGGCGGCAGCGATAGGAGCCGGTATGCCGGTCGACGAGCCACAGGGCTCGATGGTACTCGACATTGGCGGCGGCACCTCTGAAGTTGCGGTTATGTCGCTCAATGGAATCGTTTATTCGGCATCGGTGCGTATCGGCGGTGATCGTTTTGACGACGCCATTATAAATTACGTGCGTCGTAATTACGGCATTTTGATTGGCGACGCGACCGCAGAAAAAATTAAATTCGAGGTCGGCACGGCCTACCCGAGTAAAGATTTACTCGAAGTTGAAGTCAAAGGTCGAAATTTGTCCGAAGGTGTACCACGCAGCTTCACATTAAATAGTAACGAAATACTCGAAGCGCTTCAGGATCCACTTTATGGCATTGTCAGTGCCGTTAAAAATGCGCTGGAACAGACTCCGCCAGAATTAGGATCTGATATCGCCGAACGCGGCATTGTTCTTACCGGTGGTGGTTCGCTGCTGCGTGATATTGATCGACTGTTAATGGAAGAAACCGGATTGCCGGTAATTATTGCCGAAGATCCACTCACCTGTGTCGCTCGTGGCGGGGGTAGAGTTCTGGAAATGATCGACGAACACGGGCTGGATTTTCTCGCAGTCGAATAAAAAGGCTTGTCGACGCTTCCTATAAACGAGTTTTGCGCCAACCATGGCCTGGAAAACTATGATGGCCGAGTCTGACGCGATTGATTGTTGATGAACCAACCGCATACCCGAACCCGCGGCACCTCAGTGCAAACTTTGTTTTTGGTGGGCATTTGTATAACTCTAATGTTCCTCGATCAACGATTTAACCACCTTGAGGTAGTTCGATCTAATATATCTGTCGTTTTATCGCCGTTACGATATCTGGTCAGCCTCCCTGCGATCACTGGCAACTGGGTGGGCGACTGGTTTATCTCTCACACCGAATTATCGCGCGAAAATTATGCGCTTAGAGCCGAGGGTCGAATCCTCAATGCGCGCCTGCAAAAAATGCAGGTGTTGCAGGCGGAAAATACGCGATTGCGCAATATGCTCGGGTCATCACGTAAGCTTGCCGACCAGGTTCTTGTCGCAGAGTTACTTTCAGTTGATCAAAATCCGTATCGCCAGTTAATCGAAATTAACAAGGGGGCGATTGAGGGTGTCGCTATAGGACATGCGGTGATTGACGACTTTGGTGTCATGGGACAGGTGATACATGTCAATCGATATACTGCTACAACAATCCTGATTTCTGATCCTGAACACGCTATTCCAGTACAGTTTACTCGCAGTGGCACGCGCTCAGTGGCCTTCGGCAATGGCAGCGCCGACCAGTTAGAATTGCGTTATTTACCGGCTACTGCCGATATTATGGTCGGTGACCAGCTAGTCACATCCGGACTCGGTGGACGTTTTCCTGCAGACTATCCAGTCGCAACAGTAACCTCTATTTCCGAAGACCTTACTCGTGGATTTGTATCGGTGCTGGCAAAACCATTGGCGCGTCTCGATAGCAGCCGCGAAGTACTGGTTATAAAACCGAATAACAGTTCGCTGTCAGAATGAAATTGGCGAATTTAGCAGCCCAGCAAAATTAACTATGCCAAATCTGCGTTATTTTGTTATTTTTCTAAGTTTGCTCACCGGCCTGATCTTAATGATTTTACCAATGCCTGAGAGCGTACAGTTCTACCGTCCACACTGGGTGGCACTGATATTAATCTACTGGAGTATGGCTGTACCTGAACGCGTCGGACTATGGATTGCCTTTTTTAGCGGAATTGTAGTCGACGTGTCGCAGGGAACTTTATTCGGCCAGCACGCACTCGCACTGGTAATTATCACTTCTATTAACCTTACCTTTTACCAGAGAATCCGAGTGATGGCACTGGTACAACAGGCCTTATATGTATTTGTTTTATTAATTATTGGTCAAACCATCGTCGTCTGGATGGAGGGCATCATGGGCAGACCGACACCGTTAATTACCTTTTTTGAAGCCCCTTTTATCGGTATGCTTATCTGGCCCCTGGTCTACGTCACTTTACGTGATCTGCGTCGTAAGGCAGGTATAAATTGACTACAGACTATCTTTATATTGATTCCGACGAAAAACTGGGCGACTTCTGCAACTCGATCAAAGACGTCGAATACTGTGCTATTGACACAGAATTTGTACGAGAAAAAACCTACTATGCAATACTGTCACTGATTCAGATCGCGACCGAATCACATATGGCCTGTGTTGACCCTCTAGTCATCGATGATTTCGGACCCCTGATTAGATTGATGCAAAAACCGGATTTAATAAAGATTTTTCATTCACCAAGCCAGGATCTGGAAATATTGTTTCAGCAATTCTGCATTATGCCGCAACCAGTGTTTGACACCCAACTGGCAGCAGCAGTGCTGGGCTACAATCACCAGGTTGGTTATGCCGATCTGGTTGACAAAATTACCGGAGTAAAACTGGGGAAAAAACATACCCGTGCTAATTGGAACCGTCGTCCGCTATCACAGGATGAAATCGATTATGCGATGGATGATGTACGCTATTTATTGCCGGTTTATCGAACCCTGAGAACAGAGCTTGAAGATAAAAATCGCTACGCCTGGATCCAGAATGATTTGCTTGCAATGACATCCATTTCGAATTATCAAATCGAAATGGGGGAGTTGTGGAAACGTCTTAAAGGCGTACAAAAACTACGCGGGGTAGAATTAGAAATCGCCCGTCATCTGTGCCAGTGGCGAGAAGAAATGGCGCAGCAAAAAGACCTGCCACGGCGCTGGGTAGTGAAAGACGATCTGATTATTGAACTTTCACGACTTAAACCTTCGCAAGTAACCGATTTAGATTCTATCTGCGACGTTAACGAAAAATTTATTCATCGGCATGGCAAAGCCTTATTAGAAATCGTAGAAGTGGCCCTTAAAACACCTGCTTCGAATTGGCCGGTACATGACTCAAAACAGTCACTTTCAACCCATCAGCAGGCTCTGGGTGACTGTTTAATGGGTTTGTGCCGTGTTGCCGCTGAAGACAATCAAATTGCACTAGCTACTTTGGCTACACGCAAAGATATAGACAATCTGATTACCAACAGAAAAAACAGCCGACTCTCACAAGGCTGGCGTTTCAATATGGTTGGCGAGAAATTACTGAATTTTATTTATGGTCAAACTATCCTGGGAGCCCACGACAATCGAATCGAATTCGATGCGCCCCCCAAATCCTGATCGGCTTGCATGATCGACATGCGGGCTACATATTACGATCAGCGCAGCAATAATAACTATTACTTATTGCATGGTTTATTCCTTGCGAATTAGTAGTATTCTTATAGGACTTTACTTAATAGAACAATATTCACTTTAATCTATATTATTTATTCCAAACATGAACCCCGAAATTATCCAGCAGCTCATACAAAAAGGCATGCCAACCGCTACAGTTGAAGTTTCGGGTGGCGAAGGCAAGTTTATTGCTGAGGTTACTAGCGACGAATTTGTAGATTTATCATTGATCAAGAGGCACAAGATGGTTTATGCCTGTGTGAACAATGAGATTGCCTCTGGTGAGTTGCATGCACTGACTATTGTCGCTAAAACTTCCGCTGAAAAAACCTAGCCTGGCTGCCCGGAATTGTTTGCTCGGTTTAGTCCCGAATCGGCGGGTTGGTAAATTACCCGGCATCGTCTTCATCGCTGCTTTAGAAGTTTCTTAATTGCCAGATAATAAGCTCACACTGATTTTCCACCCCGAATTATTATCCGATCCAGGTTCGCGCAGTTTCAGCGTCGAGCAAAATAATCAGACTATCGACGGATTTATTGTAAAAAATAACGGCTCCTATTTTGCCTATCGAAATTCATGCCCGCATACTGGCGCACCGCTCGACTGGGTAGAGCACCAGTTCCTCGATCTGGATGAGACTCTAATTCAATGCGCGGTTCATGATGCACGCTTCATTATAGATACGGGCGAATGTGTTTTCGGGCCCTGCCCGGGGGAAAGTCTGGATAAACTGGAAATCCTGGTACAGCAGGACGGTATATATTTACAAACCAGCCGCGTAGAAAATTGAATAGCCTTTTACCTCGGGTCTCACTGCTTCAGTTTTGCATAACAGTCATATTCGTCGCTGTCGATTACTGTCACTGTACAAAACTCACCCGTACTTAGCGATTCTCTGGTATCAATATAAACCAGTCCGTCAATATCAGGAGCATCCGCATAAGAACGCGCGGTATAACCATCATCGGTTTTCTGTTCTATTAGCACTCGCAATTCCTGGCCGACACGCTGTTTTAATTTTCGCGCACTTATTTCCTGCTGCTTAAGCATAAATAAATCGTATCTTTGATGTTTCACCTCCTCGGCAACGGGATCGGGCAATTTATTCGCTCGCGCACCTTCTACTGCGGAATACATGAAGCAACCGACACGGTCGAGTTGCGCCGCGTCAAGAAAGTCGAGTAGTTGTTGAAAATCATCATCTGTTTCACCTGGAAAGCCGACGATAAAAGTACTACGAATGACGAGATCCGGGCAGATTTCGCGCCAGGCCTGAATTCTTTCAAGCACTTTTTCACGATTGCCCGGTCTTTTCATTGCCTTTAAAATTTTTGCGCTGGCATGCTGAAATGGAATATCAAGGTAAGGCAAAACCAGTCCAGCGGCCATCAGAGGAATAACATCATCGACGTGCGGATAGGGGTAAACATAATGCAGGCGTACCCAGACACCGAATTGTCCAAGCGCCCGGACAAGATCAATAAATCGAGTTTGCAGTGGCTGCCCCTGCCAAAACCGTGTCGCATATTTTAAATCAACCCCGTAGGCGCTGGTATCCTGCGAGATTACCAAAATTTCTTTTACACCGGCTGCGACCAGATTCTCGGCTTCCTGCATAACCTGATCGATAGGACGACTGACCAGATCTCCGCGAAACGATGGGATAATGCAAAAACTACAACGGTGATTGCAACCTTCGGAAATTTTAAGGTATGCATAATGTTGCGGTGTCAGTTTGACTCCCTGTTTAGGAACCAAATCGAAAAATGGATCATGCGCGGCAGGCAAATATTGGTGTACCGCGTGCATGACTTCGTTTTTCGCATGGGGCCCGGTGACTGCCAGTAAACCGGGAAACTTTTCGCGCACCAGGTCCGATTTCGCACCGAGACAACCAGTCACTATCACCTTGCCATTTTCGAGCATCGCCTCGTCAATCGTATCGAGCGATTCCTCAACCGCCGAATCGATAAATCCGCAGGTATTGATAATCACCAGGTCGGCTTCGTCATAACTCGGTACGATGTCATAACCTTCGGCTCTGAGTTGAGTGATGACCTGCTCCGAATCGACAGTCGCCTTGGGACAGCCGAGACTGACAAATCCAATTCTATGGGGTATATTGGGCATATTTTAAATTTTTCCAAATAGCGCTGGTTGAAAGAATTCACTCACCATCATAGGTTTATTATCAATAGTAGACAGTGCGCGTCCACCCCATATTTGCTCAATTTTTTGATCGCCACCAGAGGTTGCGAAATTAAACAGCAGGTCTTTTCTGGCAGATTTAGGGACCGATCTAAACCAGGAAGAAGTGCCGGGGTGGTTCAATGGGATACTTCAGGAAATATAGTGATCTCATTATCCTTGAACTCTACACATAGCGCAAAAAAGCACTGCAAACTCTGATACTGGATGAATTGAGTCATACATGATTTAATGATGCAATATAAATCAGATGGAACACTCATGAAACGGCTTAAATGTGCATTTATCGCCTTGTGTACTTTATCTGTATTATCGCTTTCAAGCCATGCCGAGTTACAGGATCAGGGTTTGAATTCGATTATGCAAATTATCGATAAAGCGATTAACGATATTGCGCAGGCAGATTTCGGTGAGGATGCAGATCCCGGTGAGGATGGCGAAAAAGGCGTCTCGGGTGCCGATGCGATTAAAAATGCGACTACCGCAATCGTCAACCTGTCGAAAACCCTCGGTTCGCTCAGTTATTCCAGATTGCAATGCGGTCAGGCCGAAGTACTATCCGAATTTACTCAGCGAGTGCAGCAGGTGCCAGAAACCAGTCGTGATGCGATGCGAAATGCTTTTCAGGCGGGTTTTGACAAAAGTAAAGGTGAGACGGCGATATTATCCGAAGATGAATGTAAGCGTTTGACAGAATCTAGAATTCGTACCGAAACCGTGGACGAGACTAATATTGTTGAAGAGGCAAAACCAGAGGCGAACCAGCAGAAGGTTGTCGAACAAGAAGTGCCTCCCGAAGAACCAAAACTACGACATTTACGAATCGCTGAACTCAGCGGTCAACTTGCCTACAAACGTAAAATTTGTGAAGGTGATAAAGTTTTTAATCGTGATTACAATGCATTTGTGGAATCGGTGCCTGAAGAATATCAGGAAGAAGTAAAGAAAACTTACTGGAAGGGCTATAAGCACGGCAAGCGCCTAAATCCAAATTTAACCAGCGATTCCTGTTAGTCTTCTACCCCTAAAATCAGGAACTCTTCCCCAAATAGAGTTCGTAATTTACACTCGCAGGGTCGAATTCATTCGACCAAAGATGATCCGGGAAACACTGCTGGTCGAATGAATTCGACCCTACTTTAGTATTCCCATTTAATACCAGGAAGAAGCAATTTAAGAAACCATTCATTGGCTGCTGATTAACAGATACAGTCCCGGAATCAGTAAAACCCAACTGACCAGCGGCATCAGAAACTGACCACTGCCGACCATGATCGGGGCGAGGCCATCCAGGCCCGCGATAATACTCGCGCTGATAACAAAACTACCACCGATGATGGCCCTGGTGTTTCGCCCATTGGCCTGGCGAATTTCCTCTTTGAGGGACTCTAACTCCTTCGATTTCCACTCGATTTGCAATTCGTCGTTGGCAATTTTATGCAGGGTTTTGAATGCCAGTTGCGGCAAATCAGGCAGGTTTTCGGCAATATACGGCAAATTCTTTTTTAACCCTTTGATCAGCGCTCGAACCCCGAGTTGTTCGCTTAACCAGCGTTCGAGGAACGGCTTAGCGGTATCCCACAGGTCAAGCTGTGGATAAAGTTGACGCCCAAGACCTTCTATGTGTAAAAAGGTTTTTTCCAGCAACAGTAATTGCGGCTGTATTTCCATGTTAAATTCACGCGCTGTCTGAAACAGGCGCAATAACAATTGACCAAAGGATATCTCCGACAGCGGACGTTGAAACATCGGTTCACATACGGTACGAATAGCCGCTTCAAAATCCTCGATGCGGGTATCGCGGTCTACCCAGCCGGAGTCGACATGTAATTCCGCGACGCGACGATAATCACGATTGAAAAAGGCGACAAAATTTTCCGCTAGATAGCGTTGATCCTGAATCGACAAAGACCCCATAATGCCAAAATCTACCGCTATATATTTAGGGTCTTCGGGGTTCTCGGTTGAGACAAAAATATTGCCGGGGTGCATGTCGGCATGGAAATAATTATTCTGAAACACCTGCGTAAAAAATACTTCGACACCCTTGCGCGAGAGGGTTTCAAGATTGACATTATGATGATTGAGCTGGTCGATATCGGATACTGAAATACCCTCGATGCGCTCCATTACCATGACCCTGGTTTTACAGTAATCCCAGTAAACCTGTGGCACGTATAGATCTTTAGAACCTTCGAAATGACGTCTTAGTTCGCTTGCATTTGCCGCTTCGCGCACGAGGTCGAGTTCATTCATCAGAGTTTTTTCGAACTCTTCGACAATCTGCAACGGTTTCACGCGTTTCGCTTCGATCCAGTAGCGATCAGCCAGGCGCGCTAATACTATTAACAGCTTTATATCCTGCCTGATTCGCGCTTCGATGTTCGGTCGTACTATTTTAACCACAACCGCCTGGCCTTCGGGAAGCTCGGCCTGGTAAACCTGAGCAATCGATGCCGAGGCCAACACATTTTCGTCAAAGGTTTTGAATACCTTGTCGATGGGCTTACCCAGCTCCTGTTCAACAATATCGAGTGCCTGCTGAAGCGGGAATGGTGGCACCTGGTCGAGTAGTTTTTCCAGTTCCTCGATGATTTCCAGGGGTAATAAATCACGCCGTGTCGCCAGCATCTGCCCGAACTTGATGAATATCGGTCCGAGTGATTCGATGCAAAGCCGCAACCTTTCCGCCTGCGAAAGCCTGTTATCACGAAACCAGTTAAAGGGATTAATTAACCCGAGAAAACGCAAAGGACGGAAAAAATGTATCGACAATATGATCTCATCTAGCCCGTATCGGGCCAGAGTGAAATTAATCACCAGCAATCGATAAAAGCTACTCATTTTGCGGTTTTTCCGGATACTGCCTGCAACAGATGGCGGAGCTTTACTTCAGCGCGTTCGACATCCTGTTTAAGCGTCCTGGCCTGTTGTTGAAAACGTTCGAATTCAACCTGAGTCGGACTCATACGGCTTTCTTCACGCAAGTATTCGCTACTAGTTTGGGCCAGTGAATTCAGGCTTTTACGTAACCAGTCACCCGTACTATGGGCTTGTTGATGGATGCGATATGCGAGTACATCTCCGGTATAATGAGACAGTGTTTCCTCCCAATCCAGATCCAGCTCGGTGAGAATTTTTTGCATCTTCTGGGCCACTGCAGCGTTACCGTTAATACTAACCTGCTCCTGGATCGAGGTACTTATCTTGTCTTCCTGCATCGCCAGACTAAGCAACGCCACGGTACGACCCGATATCGTCGCATCGACGGCTTTTGCCGGTTCATCGAGACTCAACCGGATACCCCAGCTACCCGGATGACAAAATAATCTTAGATCAATATCAGTGAGGTGAATTTCGATGCAATTGCCCTGCAATTCGCCGCACCGATCGATTACCTGCTCATCCATTGACAGCAGCTGATTGCTTCCGATTTCAGCGATACCCAGTAAAGTATTAGCAAAGGAAGCAAGCATTAGCGAGGGTCGGCCAGGGTTGCAATCATCGCTCACCTGCCTCAGTACTTAAACGCCCGGTGCAAAGCGACTATGCCACCGGACAGGTTATATACATCTACTTCGTCAAATCCAGCGTCGTCGATCATCACGCTTTTTAACGTTTCCTGATCGGGATGCATGCGGATAGACTCGGCAAGATACTGGTAACTGCCACGGTCCTGAGCAATCCATTCACCGAGCTGAGGTAATATTTTAAATGAGTAGAAGTCGTAAACTTTTCCAAGCGGCTGGCAAATCGGCTTCGAGAATTCAAGTATGCATAAGCGCCCACCAGGCTTCAGTATTCGTCGCATCGAGCTGAGCGCTTTGAGCTTATCGGTAACGTTGCGCAAACCAAAGGCCATCGTGATACAGTCGAATGTATTGTCGGCAAACGGCAGGATTTCGGCATTGCACTGCACCGGTATAACGCGATCAACCAGCCCCTTATCGATCACCCGATCACGCCCCTGCTGCAACATCGCTGCATTTATATCGGCGAGATAAACCTGGCCGTTATCACCGACCTTTGCGGCTTGCTTGATCGCCAGATCACCAGTGCCACCTGCCAGGTCTAGCACAATGTGACCGGCTTTCAGCCCACATAGCTCAAGCGTATATTTTTTCCACAGATGATGAATACCGAGCGACATAACGTCGTTCATCAAATCATATTTATTTGCTACTGAATCAAACACGCCACCGACACGGCCCTGTTTCTCAGAGGCGGGTATTTCGTCAAAGCCGAAATGTGTGGTGGATTCTTTTTGCACGGAATGATCGCTGGATAATTAACAGCCGAACCATAGCAGATGTACGCCGAGTGGTCAGCTGTTGTAGGGCAAATTCATTGGGCTTTTCCGATTTTGTAGGGTCGAATTCATTCGACCATTCACATTTCACCCGGTAACGCAGGGACTCCCTCTGTGTAATGCGTCGTGAAACGGAATGACCTCTCAGCCCTCAATAATCACTGGCCGAATAAATTCGGCCCTACAGCTCCGCTAATCCGTCTTACGCTCATAGCCAGCTTCGGCCAACCGATCAAGATAAGATTGCCACTTGTGCTCGTAATCGACACCAAGATAGTGAAGATATTCCCAACTGTAAATGCCCGTATCGTGATTATCATCAAATACCAGGCAGAGCGCATAATGCCCAACCGGCTCGATGCGCGAAATATTCACATCCTGCTTACCTATTTGCAAAACTTCCTGCCCGGGACCATGGCCCTGAACCTCGGCAGAAGGCGAATACACGCGTAAATACTCGGTGGGCAATTTAAAATTAGAACCATCTTCAAAACTGAGCTCGAGGATGCGAGAGAGCTTGTGAAAATTGACGCCGGTAGGTCGTGTGCTGGTCATTTTGATTTTAGCCGAATTAAATTTACAGAATGTACTGACTCAGATCTTCTTCGAGTGACAACTCGCCAAGATGTTCGTTGACATAATCGGCGTCGATATTAATCGTCTGGTCAGGCATGTCTGATGCATCGAAACTGACTGTTTCGAGCAAGCGTTCCATTACTGTGTGTAATCGCCTGGCACCGATATTTTCCTGCTTTTCGTTAACCTGCCAGGCTACTTCGGCAATACGAGCCAGTCCATCATCACTGAAACTCAGTTTAACACCTTCGGTTTCCATCAGCGCCGCATACTGTTCGGTAAGCGACGCGTGCGGTTCACGCAATATCCGAATGAAATCTTTCACCGTCAACGCCGACAGCTCGACCCGGATCGGCAGGCGTCCCTGCAATTCGGGAATCAGGTCACTCGGTTTGGACAAATGAAATGCGCCAGAGGCGATAAACAATATGTGATCGGTTTTGATCATACCGGCCCTGGTGGAAACGGTGCAACCTTCGACCAAAGGTAGTAAATCTCGTTGCACACCCTCGCGCGATACATCAGCGCCACTGGTTTCCTGGCGTTTGGCAACCTTGTCAATTTCGTCGATAAACACGATACCGTTTTGCTCGGCGTTTTCCAGTGCAGCAAGTTTTAATTCATCTTCGTTGATCATTTTTGCCGCTTCTTCATCGGTCAATAATTTCAGTGCTTCTTCGACACGTAACTTGCGTGTTTTCTTTTTCTGACTGCCCATGTTTTGAAACAGCCCCTGTAGCTGATTGGTCATGTCTTCCATGCCAGGTGGCGCCATGATCTCTACTCCGACCGAAGGTAATTGTAGTTCTATCTCGATTTCCCTGTCATTAATTTTGCCTTCACGCAACATTTTACGAAATTTCTGTCTCGTATTGGCGGTACTACTATCGGCCTCTTCCTGAAACTCGCTAGGGCGGGGTAACAGAGCATCGAGTACTCTTTCTTCGGCTGCATCTTCAGCGCGATGACGCACACGGCTGACTTCGGCTTCGCGCATGCCATTCACCGAAACATCGACCAGATCGCGAATGATCGACTCGACGTCGCGGCCGACATAGCCGACTTCGGTAAATTTGGTCGCCTCGACCTTGATAAAAGGCGCACCCGCTAGTCTCGCCAGGCGTCGCGCTATTTCAGTCTTACCGACACCGGTAGGGCCCATCATTAATATGTTTTTCGGCGTAATTTCGTTGCGCAGCTCTTCGCTCACCTGCTGACGGCGCCAGCGATTACGCAACGCAATGGCGACTGCACGTTTCGCATTGTCCTGACCAATGATGTGATTATCGAGTTCCTGGGTAATTTCGCGCGGGGTCATCGGCGATTGGGTGATGTAATTGTTATCCATTACTATTTTTCACCGTAGTTAATTTCTTCAAAACTGTGATTGAGATTAGTGTAAACGCAGATTTGACCCGCAATCTCCAGGCCTTTTTGCACTATCTCGCGCGCACTCAATTCGGTGGTATCCAGCATTGCACGCGCAGCAGCCTGTGCAAAAGCACCACCAGAACCAATTGCCATCAGGCTATCTTCGGGTTCGATAACATCGCCATTGCCAGAAATAATCAGCGAAGCTTCTGGATTGGCCACGCATAACAGGGCTTCTAGCTGACGCAACGCCTTATTCGAGCGCCAATCCTTAGCCAGTTCTACCGCGGCACGCACCATTTGACCATTGTGCTTTTCGAGCTTGGCTTCAAATAACTCGAACAGCAAAAATGCGTCGGCGGTTCCGCCGGCAAATCCAGCGATTACCTGATCCTTGTATAGGCGACGAACCTTCCTGGCATTGCCCTTCATGATCGTATTGCCCATGCTGACCTGGCCATCTCCGCCGATAACGACGCTATCGCCACGGCGAACCGACAAAATAGTGGTACCTCTATATTGCTCCAAGTTTAATCCTCAGTTTATCGCCAGTGACGTAATTCCATCTTTAGATATAAGGGCCAGAAAACACAATTTCAAGATTTTCTTTTTGCTCGCGGGTGCGCGGCATCATAAACTTTTGCCAGGTGCTGGAAGTCGAGATGCGTATAAACCTGTGTGGTTTTAATATCAGCGTGGCCTAATAATTCCTGCACTGCACGCAGATCGCCACTGGATTCTAGCATGTGAGTCGCAAATGAATGTCGCAGTGCGTGAGGGGACAACTGTTGATCAATCGATTTTATTTTAACCAGTTGTTTTAATCGGCTCTGCACGTTGCGGTGTGAAATACGTTTTGCCCGTTTACTGATGAACAATGCCTGTTCATTATCATCGCGACAAAAATCGATTCGAATGTTTAACCAGCGACGAACCGCCTTAACCGCTTTCGAACCAATGGGTAAATAACGGGTTTTATTACCTTTTCCGGTGACTATTAATTGACGCTGCCCGAGGTCGATGTCATTCAGATCAATGTCTACCAGTTCGGCGAGTCGTAATCCCGATGAATACATCAACTCAAACATGGCGAGGTCACGAATTAAAATATTATTGTCGCTGGTATTGCCATCGAGCAAGCGGCCGATTTGCTCAGCATCACAGGTTTTCGGCAATAGCTGATCTGATTTTGGTGCCCTGACCTCTATTGCCGGATTATTCTTTATCACGCCCTGGCGAATCAGATAATGATAAAATCCGCGGATTGAAGACAGTTCGCGTTGAATCGAACGACTCTTCAATCCACCTCGAAAACGACTGGCAGCATAGGCACTGACCAGGCTGTAATTAACCTCGACCCAGCTATTGATATCCTGGGCGCTTAAATAGCTGGCAAAATTTTTCAGATCGCGCGCGTAATTTTTACAGGTATGCGGGGAATAGTATTTTTCGCTGCGTAATATCTGAATGAAGTCCTGCAGATATTTTTTCGGTTTCACGGCTTAAGCGCTCATGATTCCCTGTATACGACTACTGACTAATTCGCCGAGCTGTTCTAGAAACATAGTCCCCATGCTCTTACTGAAACGGTCTTTGCTGACACTACCGAGACACAGCAATCCGATTTCAGTGGTATGGTATAACGGAATCAGGGCACTCGATTCGACCTTGATTTCTTCACCGAAAAGTTCACGATTAACCTTATCATCGAGCCGACCACAAACAGGTTTGCGTTTTTCCAACCAGGGTTTTACGGTATCAATGATGCCACTATTAGTGTCCAGATAATGATTCTTCAGCCTTTTCTTTTTATCGCTGATTTCAGGTAGAAATTTGAAACAGACGTAGTCGGTATAGAAAAAAGTCTGTACCTGAACCTGAACCATGGCTAATACATCATCGAGTTGTTCGGTATTCAATAACTCGAGCGACAGGCGGTGAAATCGCTGGTTCAATTCCTCGTTTTCACGCGCAATTTTAACCAGCTCTTCGAGTTTCATTTTTATTTTGCGATTTTCGTTACGCAGAATTCTTAACTGTCGCTCCACCAGTGACGCAATATCACCACCATGGTGCGGAATCGACATGGCGGTAAAAACCTCGGGGTAAGCCATCAACACTTCAGGGTATTTTTGCAAATAATCTATAACCTTCGTCTCCTCAGAGCTGGGGGCGCTCTTTGCGGTTGCGGTTGTCTCAGTCATAGTCAATTTCGCCCTCAAATACCTTCGCTGTATCGCCAGTCATCATAACGGGGTTTGCCTCGCCTTGCCATTCAAGTTTAAGTTCGCCACCACGCAATAAAGCATTCGCTTGCTGGCCAAGCAAGCCAAGTCTCAGCCCGGCCACCATCGCAGCGCAGGCCCCCGTACCGCAGGCCCTGGTTTCCCCCACGCCGCGTTCAAAAACTCTGAGCTTGAAATTGCCAGGGTCAATAACCTGCATAAAGCCCACATTAATACGTTGCGGGAAAAAAGCGTGCGATTCCAGAGCAGCACCAATCACCCCAACAGCAGCGCTTTCTAGATCGTCAACCTGGATGACAATATGTGGGTTTCCAATGGCCAACGCGCTGAACTGGATAATCCGCCCGTCGATATCGAGAGAATACTGGTCACACTGTTGATCCGTATCTAGCGGGATTAAGCGTGGTTCGAATTGTGGCACACCCATATTCACCCGAACCTGATTATTTTCCAGCGTTTCGAGTTGTATCAGGCCGCCACTGGTTTCAACCGGTATAACCTTAAGATCGGTTAAATTCTGCTCTCGTACAAAGCGCGCGAAACAACGCGCACCGTTTCCGCACTGCTCGACTTCACCGCCATCGGCATTGAATATTCGATATTTAAACGCGGCCTGGTCAGACTCGGCTTTTTCAACAATAAGCAATTGATCGAATCCAATGCCGGTATTACGTCGCGCCCATTCGCGTATTTGCTCTGGATCGGGCTTAAATTCCTGATTAATCGCATCGATGACGATGAAATCATTGCCAAGGCCGTGCATCTTGGTGAATTTTAGTGGCATCGAGAAAACCTGTTCATGGCAAAGTTGACTCGCCGCGGATAATATCTTCAAACACTTCACGCTCACGCACACAATAATGCCGATCACCATCGACCATCACTTCGGCTGCGCGATTTCGTGAATTGTAGTTTGACGACATGGCGAAACCATAAGCACCGGAAGAACGAATAACAATCAAATCATTTTGCGCTAACTGCATCGACCGATCTTTACCGAGAAAATCTCCGGTTTCACAAATCGCGCCGACGATGTCATATACCCGTGTTGACTCCTCGCTATGCAAATCAGCACGAATAATTTCCAGCCAGGCCTCATAGAGCGCTGGCCGAATCAGGTCATTCATCGCCGCATCGACGACAGCGAAGTTCTTGTCCTCGGAATGCTTGACGTAATTCACCTGACTCACCAGAACGCCAGCATTGCCGACAATGGCGCGTCCGGGTTCTATTACCACGGTACCGTCGAAATCATTCAATTGATTTCGTAACGCTTCCGACCATTCCTTCGGCAGCGGTGGTGTTTCATCCTTATAGCGGATACCGAGCCCACCACCAAGATCGAGATGTCTGATCTCTATACCTCTCTCCTGCAAACGCTGCATCAGGATAAGCAGGCGCTCGAGCGCATCGACAAACGGGGATAACTCGGTCAATTGTGACCCGATATGGCAATCGATGCCGATGACATCAATATGCGGCAGGTCTCTGGCTTTCAGGTAAACCCGCTCGGCATCTTCAAAGTTGATACCAAATTTGTTTTCCTTCAGCCCGGTCGAAATATACGGATGTGTTTTTGCGTCAACATCCGGATTAACTCGAAACGATACTCGCGCAACACTTTGCTTGCGTCCGGCTATCGCATTGAGCTGGTCGAGCTCCTGCTCCGATTCAACGTTAAAACAATGAATGTCGGTTTCAAGCGCCAGATCCATTTCGTCGGCGAGTTTGCCGACGCCGGAAAATACGATTTTGTCGGGATCACCACCGGCACGCAACACGCGCTGCAATTCACCAGCCGAAACAATGTCAAACCCCGAACCCAGTCGCGCCAACACATTTAGCACAGCGAGATTCGAATTGGCCTTAACTGCGTAACAGACAAGATGGTCGCGACCGGCGAGCGCAGAATCAAACGCGTGCCAGTGGCGCTCCAGCGTCGCGCGCGAGTAGACATACAGCGGTGTACCGTAGGTTTCGGCCAGCGTACTGATCGCGACATCTTCACAATACAGTGCATTGCCTTTGTAATTGAAATGATCCAATGGTTTATCCGGATTGTTGCGTTTTTTTGTCTTCGTCGGGCAGCGTCAACGGGCCCTTATTGCCGCAGGCAGTTAGGCCTGTTGCAATCAGCAACAACAACAAAACCGGGATGATTATTCGGCGCATAATCCTAGGAAACGCAGTTGGGCGCGAAAAAGACGCGTACCAAAAGTAGGCGCTTTAGGCGAGATATTGGCGCATAGTGCATGTCAAATAATTTGTAGTCACCTTTTGGTGATGAGAAGTTATTTGGTTTTGCTTGGTGCGTCAAGAGCTTGCGTGGACTTTCGTGATTCAACTGTGTTTTCTAGGTTAAATGCCTGACTGTTAATTTATACAGTTCCCTGAGGAATTCATTCGGAGTATATTCTGCGCTTGTGTTCCGGCACGGGTATGCCTGCCGGACAGGGATTATTCAGAAACTATATTTAACTCCACCTGATAGATCAGGTATTGTGAACTACTTTACCGGTGGAAAAAGAATTAGTCAGTTTCAGTTAAGCTAGACTGGGGAATAATATCGCTTATGAAGGCAAGAAATATCAAAACACCGTTGATTTTAATTTTGTTACTAATGTCGCCGACATTGATTGCAAAAACATCCTTGAGTCTGGACGAGGCGATCGAGCTCGCGCTATCCAGTGATCCGAGAATTGAAGAAAAACGGGCCTTCGTACGCAAAGCCGAGGGACTGCTCGATGAGGCAGAAGGCTCTGGCGGTTTTCGTTATGGCGTCGACAGTTTCCTCGCCATTGCAACCGGAGTCGACGGCGGACTTTACGATGGTGGCGCCGAGTCCTGCACGGCGACCCCGTGTACGCCCAGGGACGATACCTATGATTTTAATGACGGTTTTTCTTTATGGGGGGGGCTGACTTTTAGCATTGTCAAACCGTTGGCAACATTTGGCCGACTGGAAAATTATCAGAAGGCCGCACAGCAAAATATTTTGATTAAACAACAGGATGTGGAACTACAACGCGATAGCATTCGCCTTACCGTGGTAAAGGCCTATTATGGCTATCTGGCGGCCAGGGATGGTCGATTCCTGCTGGAAGATACCGGCAAAAGGCTCAGCAGCGCCCTTGAACTAGTGAACCAGTGGCTAGACGAGGACAAGGGCAATGTCAGTCTGTCAGATCGTTACGCGCTGGAATCCGGGATAGGACTGGTGCAAAGTTATCTGGCTGAGGCCAAAGGAATTGAAACGATTGCAATGGAAGGCCTGAAGCTGTTAACCGGCCTGCAATCGGATACTATCGAACTGAAGGACCGTCGGCTGCGCCCGCTTCCACTCCCCGAGCAAACTGTAGAGGAATGGGTGGCGCTTGCTCTGGATAATCGTCCCGAGTTCCGTCAGGTTGAAGCAGGCCTTTCGGCGCGGCGCGCATTGGTGGAAGCCACCAGGGCCGATAAAAAACCAATCGTATTTGCCGGAGTCGCGGGTTCGCTATCCTACGCGCCCGGGCGCGACCGACTCGACAATCCGCATATTCATGACCTGTACAATCATAGCGCGTTATCGCCCGTGGTCGGAATGCGCTGGGAGTGGGAGCCGGGTGCGCATCCGGCCCGCGTTGGGCAGGCGCAGGCGGAACTTGAGGCGTTAATTCATAAGGCATCCTTTGCGCGCCAGGGCATACCCTTCCAGGTGCGCGAACAATATCATTTGGTACAGTCAAAATTCGAATCAATTGCTGCGATGAAATCTAGTGCTCAGTCTGCCAGACGCTGGATGATTGCTGCCTATACCGACTTTGAAGCTGGCCTCGAAGAGGCTGATAAAATTTTGACTGCGATGCAGGTTTATGTGGTGGCTTATGCCGAGTACCTCAAGATAGTCAATGATTTCAATAATCATGTGTTTAAATTAAAAAGTGTTAGTGGAGTATACGAATGAAGAAGATTGCTGGATTACTGTTTTGTGTTTTATTTCATCAGGCGGTTATGGCCACTGAGACGAATCCGCAGGAGCTGATTCGGCAAACTGCGGATCAACTGTTGAGTAAGATTCAGTCTGACTCTGAGAAGTTCCAGCAGGATCCGGCTAAGCTTTATGCACTGGTTGGCGAGGTTGTATTACCGCACTTTGATTTCGATACGATGGTTAATCTGGCGCTGGGCAAGTATAAAAATAAAATTAGCTCAGAACAGCGGCCGCTGCTTATTAACGAGTTCAGGGTTTTGCTTGTGCGCACTTATGGAAAGGCGCTGCTGGAATATAATGATCAGGAAATTATCTATCTGCCAACTGAAGGTTCGCTGGAAGGAGGCGATGTTACGGTTAAAACTGAGATAGAGCAGGAAGGCGGCTTTCCGATACCTCTAAACTACAATCTGAAGGCGGGTGAGCAGGGTTGGAAGGTTTATGATATCAGTGTCGATGACATCAGTTTGGTGACGAATTATCGCTCCAGCTTTGCTCGCCAGATCAAGAAAAAAGGAATCGATGGTCTGATAAAAACCTTACATGATCGTAATCAGGAGCAATGACCAATAGATTGAACCT
>CAXMRQ010000185.1:0-4062 GCA_964196115.1 uncultured Gammaproteobacteria bacterium | reverse complement strand
CGCTTACAAGGAACGGGGATTAAGATGTGTCGGATGTAAACTCTGACACCGCTACCCGTGGTTGAACTTAACGAAATTTCTCTATTAGGTTAACGAAATATCGGCGCCAATATCCGCTTACCGCAAGCTCCGAGCGAACGCCCGGATGTCCTCGACTAGCAGCTCGGGTTGCTCCAGGGCTGCGAAATGGCCGCCGTGGGGCATCTCGGTCCAACGCGCTATGTTGTAGACTCGCTCGACGTAGGACCGGGGTGGCCAGGCTAGCATTTCGGCCGGGAACAAAGCCAAAGCCGTAGGAACCTCCACGCGCTTTCCCTCGGGTGACAATAAACGCCCGCCTTCCTCACGTCGACCGTAGTAAATCCAGGAAGCGGTGTTGAAAGTACCAGTAACCAGATAAACCATAATATTAGTCAGCATCGAATCCTTGCTGTGCACGCTCTCGATGTCGTCGCCATTGGTATCGGACCAGGAGTTGAACTTTTCGATGAGCCAGGCGGCGACGCCGACAGGGCTGTCCATCATCCCGTAGCTCAAGGTCTGCGGTCTGGTCGCCTGCTGTGTGCGGTAGCCGTCCTCCATTATTTGTTCGCGATCAAATTTGGCGGCCCAGGCCTCTTCTTGCGGCCCCTTCGGGCCATCGGGATGACGCATCGTCATGATATTGATATGGATGGCTTGACAGGCTGGCGCATGATCATAACCGAGCCAGGATGAAATGGCGCCACCCCAGTCTCCCCCCTGAGCGAGGTAGCTGTCGTATCCCAGCACGTCGGTCATTAAGCTGTCGAATAGTTCGGCCATCTTGCGTGGACCTATGGGACGCGATGGGCGGCCCGAAAAGCCGAACCCCGGCAAAGACGGTGCAATCACATCGAAGGCGTCGTCAGCGCTGCCGCCGAAACGTTCCGGGTGGGCCAGCGGTTCTATGACGTCGAGGAATTCAACAACCGATCCCGGCCAGCCATGGGAAATGATTAATGGCATCGGTGCAGCACCGCTGCCCTTTTCGTGAACGAAGTGCAGGTCGATGCCGTCGACTTCGGCTTTGTGGTGAGAAAATTGATTGATGCGGGCTTCGTGTTTACGCCAGTCGAATTCTTTAAGCCAGTAGGCACAAAATTCCTTCATGTAGTCGAGGTTGGTACCGTAGGCCCAACCACCGTCATCGGGCATTTCGTGCCAGGGATATTCTGCAACCCGCCTACGGATGTGGTCGAGGGTCTTGTCGGGAACATTAATTTTAAAGGGGCGAATACTTGTCATAATATCTCCAGATTGCCGATCACCTTCAGGCAGACAAAAAGTCGTCCACAATCATATTGAATAACCCGGGTTTTTCCATATGCGCATTGTGCGCGCAGCCGGGCATCACCGCGAGATAGCTATCCGAAATTCCCTGCCACAATGATTCCGGTTGCGACCAGCCGTAGGATCGATCGCGATCTCCCCACAATACCAGTGTTGGGCAGGAAATTGTTTCCAGTGTAGCGGAGCCGTCCCATTTTTCCCACGCCGCCAAACTGGCGAGAGCCGCTTGCAGCGTGGCTTTTTTACCCACATTTTCACAGACTGGAAATCCCTGGGCGTTTTCGCCGTCGACAAACCAGGTAGTAGCGATTCGTTTAGCAGTAGCTCCAAGTCCATCACTCGCCAAACGCTCGCGGGATTGATCCAGCGTTTCAAAGCGATCAGGCAATACACCGATAGGACCAGTGCCATAGCAGATCAGTTTTTTGATGCGCTCTTTCTGCATCGCGGCCATTTGCTGTACCACCATCCCACCCATCGAATGACCAAGTAAATAGAACTGATCGACACCCAATGAATCGAGTAGATCGAAAACCTGTTGCGCGCATTCGGGAATCGATTCTGGTGCAATAAGCCGCGCGCTGTCGCCGAACCCGGCGAGGTTAGGAGCGATGACATCAAAACGGGATTTGAAGTAGTCAATTTGCGTCTGCCACATTTCTGCGCCACCGAAATATCCGTGTTGCAGCACCAGTGGCAAGCCCTGTCCAATCCGTGTGTAGCTAAGTAACGCCATGGTGATTTTCAGACCGTGACGAAATCGTTAGTCATTACCCAATGCCATTAACCCAGCCCTATAATTTTTAGCCTTTACCACGCCACGGAATCGAACGTTTAATGACCCAACGCATAACTAGATCAAATAACAGTCCGAGTAAGCCCAATAGCAATATCGTCATCCAGATGATTTCGTAATCAGACTGCTTGCGGGCAACATTTTCGACAAAACCTATACCCGTGGTACCGGCCAGCATTTCTGCCGCTACCAGGGTACCCCAACAAACGCCGATAGCGATTCTGATACCTGTTAGAATTTCGGGAAGTGAATTGGGCAAAATAACCTGGCGGACAATCTGACGTTTGTTCGCGCCTAGCGAATGTGCCGCATGAATTTTGGAGAGCTGAGTCCCGGTGGCACCGGTTCTGGCCGAAATAACCATAATGGCGAAGGCAACCATAAACAGCAGAAATATCTTACCGTCGTCCTGAATACCAAATATGGTCAGTACCAGTGGCGCCCAGGCCAGCGGTGGGATGGGGCGATAAAGCTCAATCAGTGGGTCGAAGTAACCTTTAGCAAAACGCGAAAGCCCCATGAACAAACCTAAAGGTACGCCGAGCACAATACCGAAGAATAAACCGGCAAGTACACGCATGATTGAATCCCAGATATGGCCCATAGGTATAGGAATAGAAAATGCATCGTAATCGCCGGTGGCAAAATTGTATAAAAAGCCTTTGAAATTACTCAATACCTTGCCCGTATTATCATGGCGTGGGTAATCACCCGGCACTAAATCGGCGATCCAGTCGGGCACAACAAAACCAATCATTTCAGAAACGGGTTTCATTTTATACCACAACAATGGAATGCCCTTATAACCGACATCCGGATCCGCCATACGCACGAAAGTGGCCAGGGTATCCGACGGCTTTGGCAACCAGCGCCCCGAACCCTGCTCGGAACAGGCATTGTTGCCGGCGAGAATATCACCACCGGGCATAGCAATGGCATCGATATAAATCAGGCCACCCTGCTGATTTCTTTGTTCTTCGTCCAGCGAGACCAACGCATCTTCAATAATCCGCGTCATCGCTGGTGGGAATATCTTGCCATCGTCGATACGTTTATAGACTTTATTGATTTGCCTAAGAAATGCTGTGCGTTCAGCGACCGTTTTTTCATCGCCACTTTCATCAATGACGAAGGCTTTATAGCGCGCCTGTAAGGCCTGAAGTATTTCGGAAATTCGCGTGCCATTATTTTTGATCGACACATAATCCTTTGAAATTTTATCCATAACCAAACTGGCAGCATCAAACTTGCGACCACGATCAGTTAAAGCCAGGGCGGGGATTTCGACTGAGCTTTCACCCCAACCGGGCTGGGCCAATGCTTTTTCCATCGCAGCCGGGTCGGCGGGGCCGGGATAATCCGCATCAGAAATGTCTTTGCTTAGCTGGTTAATTCTTCCTGCAATATCACTAAATTTTCCGGCCACTTCTGAATCAATCAACTGGGGATTGGCCTGAGCTGCCAGCGCCGCGCGCATATCGGCGATAATTGCCTCAAGTTCGGCACGGTCGGCGTCATTGAAATTGGTATTGCCAAGTTGCTCTACCATCACCTCGATCTGGGCATAGTTACGCTGTAACAGCTTGGTGCCGTTTAATAATCGATCATCGAGCGGGAAGCTCGAACGAATAGGATTGGCTGAACGGTTGAGCTTGGCAACCTGGCATAACTCATTCGCTGCATCTGGATAATAGGCGCGAGCGGCGTCCCAGGAAAAATAAATCCAGATGATCAAAATAGACGAGACGCCGGCGATGACCCAGTGCCAGCCACCCAGGGCTTTGGCCGGGTTACCAAAAACCGTATCGGTTTTTTCTGTTCGAATTAATTTGCGTCCGTAAAAAATCGACCAGATCAGTAATCCGATAAATATAATAAATAGAGTTCCAACAATCATAGTGTTATCTCAACGATGTCCGCTTAACTTGCAATATTTGTTTTTTACTCTGGCTTTG
>CAXMRQ010000184.1:0-16073 GCA_964196115.1 uncultured Gammaproteobacteria bacterium | reverse complement strand
TCGAGCATGCTCGACCAATAAGCGGCAAATTGAAACGCGATGCGGCCGGATCTCGAGCCCCGTGAGGTAGCAAATCGAATCGCCTCAATTTTCGTTTCTTCATTCATTTTCAGTTTGCGTGATTTCAATGTCTGCTCGACTACGGCCAGGTATTGATCCTGAGTAAACGGATGAAACGATAGCCATAATCCAAATCGATCAGACAGCGATACTTTCTCTTCGATACTGTCGCTTGGATGTAACTGACCGTCGACCATCGTACTGTCGAGATTATCTTTCATCGATTCGGGCATCAGGTGGCGGCGATTTGACGTGGCGTAAATTAATACGTTATCTGGTTGTGGCTGTAGCGAGCCTTCGAGGCAAGCCTTAAGTGCCTTATAGGAATCGTCGTTGGCTTCAAATGACAGGTCGTCAAGATAGATGATGAAATTTCGCTTGTCGTTGCTTAGTTTGTTGATAATTTCGAATAACCGGTCGGTGGCGGATTTTGGGATTTCGACGATACATAAATCAGATTTCGAAAATTCAGTGAGTTGGGCCTTAATTAAGGAAGACTTACCAGTACCTCTGGCGCCCCATAACAGCGCGTTATTGGCGGGTTTACCCTGTAAGAACTGAGCGGTATTACGCGACATCAAATTCATTTGACGGTCGATATGTAATAGTTCGGAATGCTCAACCTTATCGAAGTTAGATATGCCCTCGAGACCATAACCGGCCCAGCGATAGGCACGATAACTAGAATCGGTTTCATTAATTTGGCGCAGCGGGGCGAATGATTCGACGCGGTCGAGTAGTTCATGTAATCGATTAAATAGTTTGTCAAAGTCAGGCATGGGTTTCATATTTTGTGTTCCAGGAGTCTGTTGGACTTAGGTAATTGTAACGATATGTATAGGATGTATGGTAGTCGAACACCAACAGTAGGCGCTTTTAGGCGATGCAAGAGCAATTACCGAGATTTATCCTAAGACCGACAGACCCCTAGGCATCCAGTTTTTTGTATTTGATACGATGCGGTTGATCGGCATCACGCCCCTGGCGTTGTTTGCGATGGGTTTCGTATTCGGAGTAATTGCCTTCATAAGCGTATACCTGACTGTCACCCTCAAAAGCGAGAATGTGCGTAGAGATACGGTCGAGAAACCACCTGTCGTGCGAGATAACGGCCACGCAACCGGGAAACTCAAGAATGGCATCTTCCAGTGCGCGCAGGGTTTCGACGTCCAGATCGTTAGTCGGTTCGTCAAGTAATAACAGGTTCCCACCGCTTTTCAGCAGCTTTGCCAGATGCAGGCGATTGCGCTCGCCGCCGGATAAATCTTTAACGAATTTTTGCTGGGCGGCGCCACGAAAATTAAAACGGGATACATAGGCTCGTGATGGAATCTCGTAATTCCCGACAACGATATTGTCGAGACCATCAGATAACTCCTGCCACACGGTGTTAGCGCCTTGAAGGTCGTCTCGAGATTGATCAACGTACGCAATTCTTACCGTATCGCCGATTTTAAGTTCACCCTCATCCAGGGACTCCTGGTCAACCATGATTTTAAACAAGGTCGATTTACCCGCGCCATTCGGGCCGATTATGCCGACGATGCCGCCACGCGGTAGCTTGAACTCCAGATTTTGATAGAGTAATTTATCGCCGTAAGATTTTTTGCCCCCGTTGATTTCGACGACTACGTCACCGAGTCGTGGCCCCGGGGGGATATAGAGTTCCTGAGTCTCGCTACGTTTCTGATAATCCTGTGAGGAAATTTCTTCGAATCTTTTGAGGCGCGCTTTACTTTTTGACTGGCGCCCTTTCGGATTTGATCGAACCCACTCGAGTTCTGCTTTCATCGATTTCTGGCGCGCTTTCTCGGAGCGTTCTTCCGTTTCGAGACGTTTTTGCTTTTGCTCTAGCCAGGACGAATAATTGCCCTGCCAGGGGATGCCATGCCCGCGGTCGAGCTCGAGAATCCAGCCAGCGACGTTGTCAAGAAAGTAACGATCATGGGTTACGGCGACAACCGTTCCGGGGAATTCCTGTAAAAAACGTTCAAGCCAGGCCACTGATTCGGCGTCAAGGTGATTGGTGGGTTCGTCCAGAATCAGCATGTCGGGGTTGGATAATAATAATCTACATAGGGCGACACGACGTTTTTCACCGCCGGATAAATTTTCGACCCTGGCATCCCACGGCGGCAGGCGTAACGCATCTGCTGCCACTTCAAGTTTTCGCTCCAGTTCCCAGGCGCCGGCATTGTCGATTTTTTCCTGTAGGTCGGCCTGCAGCGAGAGCAGATCATTCATCTCATCATCTGACATCGGTTCTGCGAATTTCATACTGACTGCATTAAATTCATCAAGCAATGCTTTGGTTTCGGCGACGCCCAGTTCCACGTTACCTCGAACATCTTTATTGTTATCCAGCTCGGGTTCCTGGGCCAGATAACCAATCTTGATACCGGCCTGGGGACGTGCTTCGCCTATAAATTCTTTATCGACTCCAGCCATGATTCTCAACAAAGTCGATTTGCCGGCACCGTTATAACCAAGTACGCCAATTTTCGCACCGGGGAAAAAATTGAGCGAAATATCTTTTAGGATTTCAGTTTGTGGCGGCACAACTTTGCCAACACCATTCATGGTAAATATATATTGAGCCATTAATTTAGTTCCGGGTAGGGTGGCGACATTTTAGCAGTGAGCGAAAAATAAGAAGTAGCTGACCTGAATAAACCTGTCTGCTTTAATTTCATCGGAATTGCTACGACGATTATCAGTCATCAAGTCGGGTATTTTTCGACAACTGATAGATATCTGTGAATTACTTGTAAAATTGCCTATAGATAAAGTTTTAACTTGCGCTATTATGTTCGTAAATCTCAAATAAAACAATTAGCTAGCGGGAACTCTAGAAATGAGCATGAAGAAATTGCAGCAGGAAAGCTACCTGTCTGGTGGTAATGCTGTTTTCATCGAGGAGCTGTACAGTAAATATTTGCTAAACGAAAACGACGTCGATGAAAATTGGCGTAACTGGTTTGCAGAATTAAAAAATGGGGAACTGGCCCCCGACCAGGATCACCTCGCAATTCAGGCGCAAATTAGAAGCGCCGTAATGAACAGAAAATCCTCTACCCCGGCCGTTAGCAGTGGCCAGCACGAACATCAAATAAAACAGGTCGCAGTGCTTCAACTGATAAATTCCTATCGATTTAAGGGGCATCAAATAGCCGATCTTGATCCGCTTAAGTTGGTAAGCAAACCGATTATCGTTGACCTCACACTAAAGGGTCATAACCTGAGCGAGGAAGATCTCGATACTGTTTTTAATACGGGTTCTATGTTCGGGGTTGGCGAAATCCCGCTCAGGCAAATCATCGAACGCCTGCAAAAAACCTATTGCGGTACCCTTGCGTCAGAATACATGTATATGGAAGATCTGGTGGAAAAAAGGTGGGTGCAGGAACAACTTGAATCCAGCTTGTCGACGCCTGATTTCAGGGAAGGTCGTAAAAACCGCATACTGGATCGAATAATTGCCGCTGAGAATCTTGAAAAATATCTACACACTCGTTATATCGGGCAAAAACGATTTTCACTGGAGGGAGGCGAATCACTTATTCCGCTGCTTGACCGCGTTATTCAGGAGGCCGGTGCTACGAAAACCCATGAGGTGGTAATCGGTATGGCGCATCGTGGGCGTTTGAATGTATTGACTAATATATTCGGTAAGATGCCGGCGGATCTGTTCGATGAATTTGAGGGAAATATCGAATATGACGAACGTTCAAATTACGACGTTAAATATCACCAAGGGTTTTCTTCCGATATTTATACTGATTCAGGCCCGATGCACCTTGCACTTGCATTCAATCCCTCGCATCTGGAAATTGTCGACCCTGTTGTCGAAGGTTCGGTGAGAGCCAGGCAACGTCGATTCAAGGGTCGCACCACCAACGATGTACTACCTGTATTAATCCATGGCGATGCTGCTTTTGCAGGCCAGGGTGTGGTCATGGAAAATTTCAATATGTGTAATACGCGTGGTTACAGAACCGGAGGTACGATTCATATTATTGTCAATAATCAGATCGGCTTTACTACCAGTAATCCGCGTGATGTGCGTTCTACGCTTTACTGCACCGAAGTCGCGCGCATGGTTCAGGCGCCGATTTTTCATGTCAATGGCGATGATCCTGAGGCCTGTGTGTTTATTGCCGAAATTGCAATTAAATATCGTGAAACTTTCCAGAAAGATGTCGTCATAGATATGATCTGCTATCGACGCTATGGCCATAATGAGGCCGACGAACCGGCAGTTACTCAACCTCTGATGTATGAAGCTATCCGTAATCATCCCCGCATAGTGGATTTGCATTCGCAAAGATTGATCGATGAGGGGTTTACTACCCGTGAAACGGTAGATCAGATGATCAGCGATTATCGAAAGGCGGTAGAAAAGGGTGGTGGTGTTGCGCTGAATGTCATATCAGGGCTTGAACCCACATCTGCCAGAGAATGGGCCGGTCTCGATAAAGGTAGTATCAATTTAACTGAAAATACTCAGGTTAGTGCCGAGAATATCCAGCGACTGGGTAAGCAACTGATGACCTTACCGGAGGGTTTCCAGCTCCATCACCGTGTCAAAAAAATCATCGATAATCGACAAAAAATGTTAGACGGTGAAGTTTTTTGTGACTGGGGATTTGCCGAAACAATGTCTTATGCCACCTTACTGGACGAAAATTATTCAGTACGACTTTCGGGCCAGGACTCTGAACGAGGCACTTTTTTTCACCGCCATGCGGCTTTACACCATCAAAGCACTGGCGAAGTGTACAAGCCTCTAAAGCATTTAAGTGAAAATCAGCCCAGGTTCGAAGTGATTAACTCGTTTCTTTCGGAAGAAGCGGTACTTGGGTTTGAATATGGATATTCATCAACCGACCCTAATACTTTGGTGATTTGGGAAGCACAATTTGGTGACTTTGCTAATGGCGCACAGGTGGTCATCGACCAGTTTATCAGTGCGGGTGAAATTAAATGGGGAAGGTTGAGTAATCTGGTCATGTTGTTACCCCATGGTTATGAAGGGCAAGGGCCCGAGCATTCTTCGGCAAGGCTTGAACGTTATCTGCAGTTATGTGCTCAGCACAACATACGGGTGGTATTCCCGACCTTACCTTCACAGATATTTCATTTACTACGATCACAAATGACCTGCGGGTTTAGAAAACCTTTGATAATTATGAGTCCAAAGAGCCTGTTACGCCACGAAGCGGCAGTATCACCACTGAGTTCATTCACCGACGGAGAATTTCAAAAAGTAATTCCGGAAACAGATGAATTAAGTAACGGTAAAGTTAAGCGTCTAATCCTCTGTTGCGGTAAGATATATTACAAATTGCATGAGGTTCGACAGCAGAAATACGATCATAGTACGGCGATAGTTCGGGTCGAACAGCTTTATCCATTTCCACGTGTTGACTTGAAAAATATTTACGATTTATATCCCTGTCTTGAGCATGTGGTCTGGTGCCAGGATGAGCCGCGAAATCAGGGAGCCTGGCGTGAATTTAAGAGCCGTCTGAATGAAACCTTTGCTCCTTTGTCGTTTCAGTATGCGGGTCGCCTTTCTTCCGCTTCCTCGGCAGCGGGCTATATGGCTTTGCATTTAGACCAGGAAGCCAGGCTGGTAAAAGATGCATTCGAATTGGTTGACGAATTCGGACTAGAGACAATGGCCTTAACGTAAATGGTATTCAATAAATAAGCCATTTAATAAATAATAATCAAAATTGGAGTACAACATGCAGGTTGAATTAAAAGTCCCGGTTTTACCAGAATCGGTTACTGAGGGTACGTTAGGAGAATGGCACAAAAAAATAGGTGATAGTATCGGGGTGGATGAAAATGTAGTCGATCTGGAAACCGACAAAGTAGTACTTGAAATCGTGTCCACCAGCGCTGGTGTTCTTGCTTCAATCGCCTTTGAAACCGGTGATACCGTTAAAAATGAAGATGTACTCGGGGTGATTAACACCGATGTTGCTACATCAGCGGTATCCGAAGCTGTCACCAATGAATCGTCAGATGATTCGAGCTCAAAAAAAGCCAGCCCAGCAGTGAGAAAATTAATTAATGAAAATAATCTTTCGATAGATGAAATTGAGGCGACAGGTAAAAAAGGCCAACTTCTTAAGGAAGACGTACAAAAGCATTTACAGGGCAAAGCTGAAGCACCGGTTAAGGAATCAAAGTCGGCTAGTGCTTCACCAGGCATGACGCAGGATACCGAGATGGCCTCGGCGGTACGAAATGATCGTCGCGTACCAATGAGCCGATTACGTACCAAGGTCGCGGAAAGATTAAAACAGGCCCAGAATACCGCTGCTATGTTGACGACGTTTAATGAAGTCAATTTGAAACCCTTAATGGATACACGAGCGAGCTACAAAGAAGCATTCGAAAAAACTCACGGTGTAAAGCTCGGCATGATGTCGTTTTTCACCAGAGCGTCAGTAGAAGCCCTAAAGCGTTTTCCGGCTGTGAACGCTTCAATTGATGGTAGTGATATTGTTTATCATGATTATTTTGATATTGGTATCGCGGTCAGCTCCGACCGTGGTCTCGTGGTTCCAATACTTCGCGATGCCGACCAGCTAAGCTATGCTGACATAGAAAAATCGATTCGATCAATGGGAGAACGTGCTCAGGCAGGCAAGCTCGGAATCGATGAACTGACTGGGGGAACCTTTAGTATTACTAACGGTGGGGTCTTCGGTTCGATGCTGTCTACGCCGATTTTAAATCCACCGCAAAGTGCTATTTTAGGAATGCATTCGATTCAACAACGTGCGGTGGTAATAGAAGGTGATATTGTAGCGCGTCCGATGATGTATCTGGCAATGACCTACGACCATCGAATTGTCGATGGCAAAGAGGCGGTTCAGTTTCTTGTGTCGATCAAAAATATTTTGGAAGACCCGACTCGACTTTTACTGGGAATATAAAAGAAATAGTAACGAGTTGGGAAAGAAGCCAATAAACCTGTTTAACAGCCAGATTACTTAACCACACTGAATTGACTGTTTGTTGAGGCTTTTGAACTTGATTTAACAGGTTTCATAGTTCCAGATGTAACCTCATCGTTAAGTGTTGCTCCGTCTATTTCCCTGACTCGCTTACCACCACCATCGACAAATATATAAAGGCTATTGTCGGCCGCTCTCCAGGTGAGTTTAGCCATAATCTTATTGCTACCCTGCTTTATCTCTACCCAGTCGCCCTGCCTGATACTATCGGCTTCAGTTGCACCAGAATTTTGGCGGCTTTTGTCGGGGACGACAGAATTTAAAGCTCTCAACATTTCGCTCGATAACTGATAAATTCCCGTTTTCATGCTATCTGAAAAATCCGATACTTCGTCTATTATCACATCTTCGGAGCCTTCGGTTAGCGTATCGTCGTCAGGTTTTTCGATAATCAAATCATCTTCGGAGCCCACATTTTTTTCATCATCGTCAGAACCATCGATAATCAAATCTTCCGAATCGTGAGCAATCTTTGCTTCAGAATCATTGAAATATAGATCGTTCGAATCATGGATAAACTCGGAATTGTCTCTGCCAGCAGCTGGGCTAGTTACTGGCCTTTTATCTATTGCAGGAGTGGGTTTTTTAGCAGTAGTATTTTGTCGAGCGGGCTGTTTAGCGCCTTTAGCTAACGCTCGACTTTTGAGAATCTTAATGTTTTGGCTGCTTTTTTTGAGAACCTCTTCATATTCGAGTCTTAAGTATTCTACCAGGGACTTTTGCAGGCTAGCTGACAGTTTTAAAGAATGCATTCCACGAACCAGAGAATTAGCAATATGTGGCCGGACTGCTACCAGTTTTTGAAGTTCACTCGTGGTAGATGTAGGAATCAGTGACCATACCTGATTTCGAACCATTCTTAATGTTTTCTCCCAAATCGTGGAATTTATGCCATCGGCCAAAGCAATTTGTACCAACAGGGGTGACCATACCTTATCAAACAGGATAAATGGTTTGTTTAGGGCAAGCAGAGGAATAGTGATTTCCTCCATAGTCGATTTAACCAGTTGGCGCATTTTAGCAGTCTGGTTATATTTTAATTTTTGCTCTTTTTCGCATTGTTGTTTTTTCATCGCCTCAATACGGGCTTGTTTTAAATGTTCCTGGTCGCGGGTTTTTTTCTGACGTTTTTCTTCTTCAGCTCTCTTCAGCTGCTTTTCTTCATTAGCCCTTTTCTGCAGTTCTTTTTCGATTCGTAGCAGGCGGGCCTCTTCTATCCGTTTTAGACGTTCATCTTCTTCAGCTCTTTGTTGTTGTTTTTTCTCATCGATCTTTGCCAGTCGAGCTTGTTCTTCAGCCTTCTTCTTTTGTTCTTCAGCCTGAATTTTTTCCAGCCGCGCTTCTTCCTCGGCTTTCTTTTTCCGTTCTTCGGCCTCGATTTTTTCCCCTCGCGCCTCCTCTTCGGCCTTCTTTTTCTGTTCTTCAGCCTTAATTTTTTCCAGTCGAGCTTCTTCTTCGGCTTTATTCTTTCGTTCTTCCGCCAGCATTTTTTGCAAATGTTCTACTTCTTCAACTTTCTTTTTTTGCTCTTCCTGTTCACTTTTCTTTTGTGAATCTTCGATATGATTATTGTATCGATCCAGTAAGTCAGAATAACTCTTAAAAGTGACAGAGGGAAATTCGATCAACTGGTCTATCGCATTCCTGAGTATCAGGTTGCCGCTTTGACGACTATGTCCCGACTCGACCAATTCTATTTCTGTTTTAACGACTGTATCTAGAAGAAGTTGAGCAGGATTATCTGGTTGATTGATATAATCCGCTTCGTTAACAGCCGACAATAATACATAGGATTGTAATCTGGCCAGCTGGACTTTTGTTTCTTCGAATAAATTTTTACTACTGAATACGAAGTTAAAAAGAAATGAAACAAGATCAAACTCTTTATCGATATCAGTGATGCCTGCTTCGCTTAGAGTTTTTTTGAGGTCAGTAAATATATTATTATATTTGGATGAAGTTGAACGGCTGTTTTTCTTTTGTTCATGCAATATATTTAATAGTTCAAATCTTCGAGAAATTACCAGCGAATCGGGTGAAATTTGTTCGCTCAGGTGTTTGGAAATTTCGAGCCTGGTGTTAATTTCCTTTTCAGTCGGACTCGATATAGAGTCTGATTGATTATCCGATTCTGGAGATTTAGTGGCAGGCACTGCATCGAGTAAGACGCCCTGCTTGACTAATAAATCATCGAGCTTCCGATACTGAGGAGTCAGTTCAGATAGAATTTCACTGGCAAAATATCGATATAAAGCAGCTTCGTACTTTGTTTCCAGATGTAGATTGTCAATTGAGTTTCGAAACGAGAAACACAGATTTTTTACGCTGATGGGATGTTCGTGCTCTTCTACACCGGAGCGACCTACACAAATCTGAAGTCTCTGAAACAAGGTTTCAGAAATGTCGGAGTATTCTTCATTATACTGCTGAATTATCGATTTTAATTCAGGGTTTTGCTCCTCTCCCTCGCGAGCGAGACTATCAGTTCCACGCCAGCTTTGAACCATATCTTTGTGCGAATGTGTCTTTCGCATGTTTTTAAAATCGTTTAAATTTTTTCGTAACTGGAAGGCGAAGGATGTTTTAATACTGCCTTTTTTGTCTTCGACCTGTTGTGCAAGTTGATCCATTTCTTTATCGGTTAATAACCAGTCGGTGATATCCTGTATACCATCGATCATGCAGTCCAGCATGCTCTGAATATCTTCGGTCCAGCCGTTCTTGGCATTTTCATATAAACCGGATAGTGATTTCGCCGAAGATTTGTCTGAAATGTTATTGTCTTGCCGGGTCATTGGATTAGTTTGAGTGATTCCCTATCGTTAGTACCTAACTATACTATAAATAACGTGTTTTTTTTGCGACTATTTTCATATATCGGGATGTTTAAATCTATTTCCTTTCATAGATGTTATATTTCCCTCAAGACCAGTCAGGCTCTTACTTTCAACTAAGGTAACTTTAATTCTATATGGCATTAATCAGGCACTTATTGGTGGTTATTTTAACTGTATTTTTATGTATTTTTTCGACTGCGATTTTGACGGAACTGAGTCCCGGAATTTGGTTAAAACAAGTAAGTAGTCATTGCATCTGATGTCGCATTTAAAGTTATTTATCACCGGTCATAAAGGCTTCGAAACTCTGCTATTTCACGAAGTTCGCCAGATATTACAGGGCCAGGAGGTACAGATCACAAAACGATATGGAGGCGTCGAAATAATAGGTGGTATCGAAAGTATCTATCGATTATGTCTCCATTCCAGACTGGCGAATCGTGTTTTTTGTGAGATCAGGTCGTTTAAGGTCGAAAATGAAGATCAGCTATATGCGGCGGTTTATGATCTTGACTGGAGCGAACATCTGAGCGAAAAGCACAGTTTTTCTGTTTCAGCCACTTTATCCAGATCCAGTCTGGATCATTCACACTATGCATCGCTCAAGGTTAAGGATGCGATTGTCGATCAGTTCCGAGACCGCGTCGAAATAAGACCCTCGGTCGAGAAGCAGCAGCCTGATATTCATATCCATCTCAACATACATAAAAATATGGCGAGTTTGAGTCTCGATTTGTCCGGAGAAAGCCTGCACCGACGCGGATACCGTACCGAACATGCTGGCGCCCCCCTCAAGGAACACCTGGCTGCCTCAATCATTGCCTATGCGGGCTGGACTCGCGATACAGCAAAATCACATTTATTTATAGATCCGATGTGTGGTTCGGGTACTTTTGCGATTGAGGCGGCGATGATAGCGGCCAATATTGCGCCGGGGCTTGATCGTAGTTATTTTGGTTTTAGCAGATGGCTCCAGCATGATGTCGATTTGTGGCAGCAATGCCTGGCTGAGGCGGAAAGCCAAATCGATTCATCGATCAAATCAGTCATTTTGGCGAGTGATTACGATGCGAAGGCCATAGAAATAGCTAAAGCAAATGCTACCCGAGCCGGCGTTGAATCGCTGGTTCATTTTTCACATCAGGATATTGCAAATTTAAGTATTGAGGCGGGTGATAAACCTGCAATTATTGTATGTAACCCGCCTTATGGGGAACGTATCAAGAGTGAACAGGGACTTGCAGCTTTATATAGCGATATGGGGGCGAGCTTTAAACGTATAGGCCCTGCTAAAGCCCATATTATTTCGGCTAACCCCGATTTACTGCATCGACTGCGTTTGAATCGAACATCCAAAAAAGCGGTGAGAAATGGTCCGATAGATTGCCAGTTGGCCAGTTTTGAAATCGTTGATGAAAGTCGTGACCAAAAGACGGCCGCGGTTCCGCTAAAGCCAGCAACTGCAACTCCACATATCAGAGAAGGCGCATTGGAGTCGGTAACGCCATTGCTCAATCGATTACAGAAAAATGCCAAACACCTGCAACGATGGGCGAAAAGAAATGATGTCAGTTGCTATCGAGTTTATGATGCCGATTTACCGGAGTTTTCTTTCGCGCTCGATGTGTATCAGAGCGAAATATCACCGGCTACACATTACTATCATTTGCAGGAATATCAGGCGCCAAAATTTATCGATGCGGATAAGGCAGAGGCTCGTATCGAACTGGCAAAACAGGCGGTCAAAAAGGTATTTGAAATTGATGATGCGATGCTGTTTTGCAAAACCAGAAAACGTCAACGCGGTAATAAGCAGTACGAAAAGCAGGATAGTCAGGGTGAGTTGTTTCAGATTCGTGAGAGTAAAGCATCGTTGTTGGTAAATTTAAGCGATTACCTCGACTCGGGATTGTTCCTGGATCACCGCCTAACCCGTCAGCGCATTTTCGATAGCGCAAATAATAAGACTTTACTCAATTTATTTTGCTATACCGGATCAGTCGGGTTGCAGGCGGCATTAGGGGGCGCCAGTTTTGTTCTAAACGTCGATATGTCGGCCACTTATCTGAATTGGGCAAAAGAAAATCATCAGATTAATGGGCTTGAGGATGAGTCCAGGCAGCAGTTCCTACGCGCAGATGTGCTTGAGTTATTGCAGTCCCCTGCGCGACATGGCATCGACCGGCTTTTTGATCAGATATATCTCGATCCGCCGTCTTTTTCCAATTCTAAAAAAATGCAGCAAACCTTCGATGTTCAGCGCGATCACGAGAATATGATCGAACAATCGATGAAATTATTAAACAAAGATGGTTTATTACTGTTCTTGACCAATCGAAAGGGTTTCAAGTTGGCAGATACTCTGTCTTCGCAATATGCGATTAGCGATATATCCAGAGAAACCATACCAGAAGACTTTAAACGTAGGCCGGGAATTCATCGTTGTTGGGAAATACGCCATAATGAGCATTAGGCCTGATACCGACAATTATCTTGAATTATTCATCAACGATATACCGTTGATGGATGTACGAGCACCGGTCGAATATTACAGGGGTGCTTTCCCGAATGCTGCAAATATTCCTCTGCTAGACGACGATCAACGCGAGCAAATTGGTATTCGCTATAAGAACGCCGGTGAAGAAGAGGCGATTAAACTGGGTTTGGATTTAGCTACAGCCGAAATTCGCGATCAGAGAATACGCTCGTGGAAGGATTTCTGCCATGAAAACCCACAGGGATATCTGTATTGTTTCAGGGGTGGACTACGCTCACGTACTACGCAAAAGTGGATTCACGAACAGGGTATCGATTATCCGCTGATCAATGGCGGCTACAAGGCGATGCGCCGTTTTTTGATCGACGAGTTAGAGACCAGTTTGGACATTGTGTCGCTGGTAATTGTCAGTGGTCTCACCGGCTCGGGTAAGACACGTGTATTGCAGAAAATATCCCATCATATTGATTTTGAGGGAATCGCTAATCATCGAGGTTCGGCATTTGGCAGTGATGCCAGCGATCAACAGCCGGGCGTGATTGACTGGGAAAATCGGGTTTCAATTGAGTTTCTAAAGCACCGCTACAAAAATCCTGGTAAACCAGTATTCGTCGAGGATGAAAGTCGTCGCATTGGACGAATCTGTATGCCCGATAGCCTCCATCAAAAGATGCAGGAAGCCCCCAGAGCAATTTTGAATGTCGAAATCGAAGCTCGAATTCAACTAATCAGCGAAGACTATATTTTGCATGCATGGCCGTATTACCAGGACTTGCATGCGGAGCAGGCCGAAGTTGAGTTCAGTCGATTCGTGCTGGAAAATCTGGCCCGTATCCAGAGGCGTCTTGGGGGAGAGAAATATAAACAGGTTAAACAGTGTTTTACTGCGGCGCTCAATACATTTTTTGCCGGGCATGGAGTCCATGGATTCCACGACGGCATCGAGGTTTTACTGACTGGCTACTATGACCCGATGTATCGCTACCAGCTATCCAGCAAATCAGCGCCGATTATATTTGAAGGGTCTGAGCATGAATATCTTGAGTGGGCTGAGAATTATATTTCGAACCAATAGCAAATATTTCCCTAAGTCCGACAGGCTCCTAGGAGTCTAAATTTAAAATTCCTCAACAGCTATAGCTGAAAGTCTTTGTTTGCTAGATCGGTTTTCAACATAAACAATTAAAAGACCACTAAAAATTATCAGGCCACTTCCCAAAAATGAAATCAGATCGGGCCAGTCTCCCCACATCAGGTAGCCGAGAATGAGGGCGAAGGGCAGGGACGAATACTCAAACGGCGCCACCGCCGAAGCCTGCCCTAATCGATAGGCCTGCGACAGCAAATAACCCCCAAACGCGACGATAAAACCACAAAGCGCAAGCAAGCCGAAATGTCCCGGCACTGGCCATGTCCAGGCACGCAAGAGGAACTCGGAAGTCGTATTATCAAGGGTATTAAAATGTCCATCGCCAATGCTTAGCCCAATGACTGAACTGATCACGATGAACGCAAACTGGATATAAAACGTGAGTGTGCCAGCGGTTTCGTGAATTCCGAGTTTGCGAGTCATCATTTGCATAATGGCATAACAAAGTGCGGCTAAAATTGGCAGTAGGCTTGTCACCGAGAAAACGTCGGCGCCCGGCCTCACCATGACTAGTACACCACCAAGACCAATGACTATAACAAGCCATCTCGACGTCCCGACTTTCTCACCTAGAACTGGTTGCGATAGTAAGCAGATAAATAATGGTGCGACAAAAAATAGTGCGACATTTTCGGCAAACGGCAGGGTGGCGAGACCGAGAAAGAAAAACATATTAGCCAGTACCAGTAACGATCCGCGAAAAAAATGCAGCACTGGTCGCTGCGTTTTAAGTGACTTTAAGCCACCCTCCAGCCGCACGATATAGAACACAACTAACATCGCGAACAGTGCGCGGAACAGCATAATTTCGTGTAGCGCATAAAACGGACTAAGCCATTTAATGATTGAGTCGCTAATGCTGAGGAACGCCACTGCACCCATCAGGCATAGAATGCCCTGCGAATTATTACTCAGTGATTTAAAATAATTCATACCCTGGATGCTTTAAAAAATCTGGCTGGCGCATGGTGGCATAAAACGCAGGCGGGTAATAGCTGTTAAAGGCTTGCTATATTCGGTATTATTTCGTCCCGGATAATCCTGTTAAATCTCCCCTGAAGCTGAATTAGCTGTCGGACCATCCAAACCCTCGAAGGAATAAATATGATAGTAACCAACCTTGAACATATCCCCGGAAGGACCATCAAAACCCACTTTGGGCTGGTACAGGGCAACACGATTCGAGCTAAACATGTCGGTCGTGATTTGATGGCGGGTTTAAAAAATATCTTTGGAGGGGAATTAAAAGGTTATACAGAATTGTTGAGTGAATCACGCCAGGAGGCAACCGACCGCATGATTGCACAGGCGCAGTCTCTGGGCGCCAATGCTGTGTTAAATGTACGCTACAGTACCTCGTCGATTACACAGGGGGCTGCTGAATTGTATGCCTATGGCACCGCAGTAGTGGTTGAATAAACATGTATGAAATTATCATATTTTTAATACTGCTGGTACTTGGCTATATCTTCGGGCAAATGGCAGAAAAAAAGCATTTTCGGTCGATTATTCGACGCGAAAAAGAAACTTTAAGCATGCCAGTGATGACGCTTAAATCGGTTCCTGCGAGTTTAAACCGATGCGATACTTTTCTGGTTAGCGGTAATGTTGTGGTGTCGATAGATTTTTTTAAGAAGTTTTTATCCGCTTTAAGAGCCCTAATTGGTGGGCGCCTGCATAGTTACGAATCTCTGCTTGATCGCGCACGACGGGAAGCCATATTGCGTATGAAGCAATCAGCAATCGACAGAGGTGGGAAAGCCATTGTCAACGTACGCATTGAGACGGCGTCAATTAGCAAAAATAGTCGGAGCCGACAGTCGGTAGGGTCGGTAGAGGTAGTCGCTTATGGTACCGCGATAGCACCCTGAGATTACCTAAGTCCGACAGACTCCTGGAACCCCAATGAAGTATGAAGCCAAAGTAATTCCTGAGGGTATCAATACACCGAAATATAGCCTGTTACGCGAACTGGTCTTTCTCACCAGTGCTTCGCTCGCAGTCATATTTCTGGTCGTTCTGCTGCTGGCCTTTTTAGCCGATTACCTGGTAAGTTTCATTCCTCCTGAGACCGAAAATCGCTGGTTTGATAGCCAGCTGATCGACTTTGAATCCCCTGCCTTTGAGCGACCCGAGACTGACAAATATCACCAAAGCGAACAGTATTTGATGAGCCTGGTTAAACAACTCAGACAGAAGGAGTACGAGGATTTTCATTTTACCGTCAACATTATCGAAGATGAGCACCCCAATGCATTTATAGTACCGGGTGGACATATATTTATAACCACGGGCTTATTCAGCTATATTGACAGCGAAAATGGGCTGGCTATGGTGCTTTCACACGAAATGGCGCATCAGTATCGTCGTCATCCATTACGTTCGATGGGGAGGGGCGTTATTATTAGCATCGCTCTCACCATGCTGCTAGGCGACGAGGCTGGCGAATGGATTCAAAAATTACTTTTCGAAGTGGCGACTATAAGCCAACTCGC
>CAXMRQ010000183.1:0-30847 GCA_964196115.1 uncultured Gammaproteobacteria bacterium | reverse complement strand
TTCCAGCGCCGGAATGCGCTGGAAACCAAGTTCCAGACGCTCGGCGATATGATCTAGTTGCGGTTCGAGCAATTCGTGACCAAACGACAGTGGCGTACCACCGACTGACCAGGGTGTCGCCACTGGTTCGTAGGTACCGAGCAACATGCCATTGCCTTCCTGACGGAAATACATATTTCCTTCGTAATCGATACCCGCTGGCAGACGTTCTTCACGCGCTTCAATTTCGGGTATTGCGTCGGTAATCAGGTAATGGTGCTCCATGGGCTGTACCGGCAAATGCAAGCCCGACAAAAGCCCTACTTCACGTGCCCACAGTCCACCCGCGTTGACTATTTGCTCGGCGTTAATCGTGCCCTTTTCGGTTACCACATCCCAACTGCCATCGGCACGCTGGTTGGTTTCAATTACCGGCGTATGCGTGTGATAACTGGCGCCGTGAACTTTCGCTGCCTTGGCGTAGGCATAGGTCACACCAGAAGGATCGATGTCGCCGTCGAGCGGATCCCATAGCGCGGCGATGTAGCGTTTCGGGTCGATTAACGGATGCAGTCTGGCCACTTCTTCGAGTGAAATGAATTCCTGATCGAGGCCCATATAACGCGCCTTCGAACGCTCTCTTTTAAGGTAATCATACCAGTCCTTATTTGATGCGAGATAGAAACCCCCGGTACTGTGCATACCAACCGAGTGCCCGGAAACCTCTTCGATTTCCTTGTAAAGATTGATGGTATAGCCCTGCAATCGAGAAATATTCGGATCTGACGAGATGGTATGAATTTGTCCGGCTGCGTGCCACGACGAGCCCGAAGTTAGTTCATTTCTTTCCAGTAACACACAATTCTTCCAGCCAAATTTAGCCAGATGAAACAGAACCGAGCAACCGACTACTCCACCACCAATAATGACTACTTTCGCATGCGTTTCCACATTCAACTCCTCAAATTACATTGTTTTTGGTTAATACCATGCGTCAGGTATTTCCTGCTTCCGCCTGGCGACATAATCTAGTAACTCTTCATCCTTTGCCTCATCTAGAGGTGGCGCTTCGTAGTCCCGTAACAACTGATTCCAACGCTCATAGGCACGACGTGCCGTATCCTTTGAGCCCTCTTCTTCCCATTGCTCAACATTGTTACTGTCGGACAACACTGCGTCATAATAGGCGGTTTCATAGTTTGCCATGGTATGCGCGCAACCCAGAAAATGCCCTGCGGGTTCGACTTCCCCATAAGCATCACGCGCCAGCGCATTGTCGTCCATGGGTAAGCCCGATAGCATCACCTGATAGGCACCCAGACGATCAGCATCAATTACCATTTTTTCGTAGCCGGTACACAGACCACCTTCGAGCCAGCCCGCCGCGTGCAATATAAAATTGGCGCCGCCAAGCGCTGTCGACAGCATCGAATCGGCACTTTCAAATGCGGCCTGCGCGTCAGGCAATTTGGACGCAGTTAATGAGCCCCCGCAACGCAATGGCACACCAAGGCGTCGAGCCAACTGGCCGATCACCAGATTTGACATCACTGGTTCGGGCATACCGAAAGTTGGCGCACCGGTTCGCAGGCTCATCGATGAAAGGAAATTACCGAGTATAAACGGCGCACCCGGACGTACGAGTTGGGTGAATGCACCGACCATCATCGCCTCCGCAAATGCCTGCGCAATCGACGCAGCGGTCGTCACCGGCCCCATCGCACCGCCCAAAATGAAAGGTACTACCACCAGCCCCTGATTCGCACCACAATAGACTTGGGCGGCTTCGGTAACGACACGATCAACGAATAGCGGAGAATTGGTATTTACGTTGCCCATGATGACGCAATTATTTTCCATGAACTCCGCACCGTGCAGGATTCTCGCCATATCGACCGAATCCTGCGCGCGTGATATTTCGGTTATCGCGCCGAGGTGAGGCTTGTCGTTGTATTTCATATGCGCGTATACCATATCGAGGTGGCGCTTCGATACCGGCAGATCGCAGGGTTCGACAATAACCAGGCCGGAGTGGTGCAAGCTGGGTAACTGGTAGACCAGTTTTACCAGGTTTTCAAAATCTGCATAGCTGCCATAGCGACGACCACCCTCCAAATCTCGAATGAACGGAGGGCCATATACCGGGGCAAATACCTGTGAAGTGCCACCGATACGGACGTTTCTTGCGGGATTACGTGCCACCTGAGTAAATTCTGCGGGCGCAGTCTTGCATAGCTCGCGGGCCATACCCTTGTCCAGCCGCACCCGAGTACCCTTAACATCAGCGCCTGCCTTTTTCCAGATCTCCAGTGCGTTCGGGTCGTCACGAAATTCGAGGCCGACTTCCTGCATTAACCAGTCGGCCTGATCTTCGAGTTTTACCAGCCCCTCTTCACCGAGGAATTCGTAGAATGGGATTTGTCGCTTCACATAAGCTGGAGCGATGGTTATTTTGCGCTCGCGAGAGCGTCCACGATTCGAACGACCCCTACCTCTACCGGCACTCGATTTTGAATTATTTTTTTCCGTCACAGAACAAAACCCTGATAAAGCGACACCAAATTATAACAATTGAACTATGCCCTGTAACCGACCTGTGCACTAATATGCAACAGCCTGGTATCGCTGATGCTCGGCAAATAAATTTATTAGTTTTTAACTAGCAAAAAAAAGACCCGTGATTTTAAAAATCGAGCGGGTCTTGATGGATCTTAATGGCTGTTTAGAACCGCAGCGATCAAATAAAAGACCGCAGCGCAGGAGCGCATTTTCTTCTTATTATTATTTCGCGGGGGTTAACGTGAAAGCGCTCCTGCCTGCGGTCACCACCTGAAAAATCAGTAGTAACCAAATCATTGAAAAACTGCCAGCTCCATAAGAGTAGGATACCTCTTCGTAGTAGTAGCCCTCGTCACGGCTCAAATCTTCCAGCATTACATCCCTGCCCAGATAGTAGTAATCGAGTACCTGGCTGGTAACCACACCGGCGTAATTGAGGCTGAATACTTCGATTAAAACGTCGTAGTAACCTGGCGGATAACCTTCCACTAATTCGGTTGTAACTTCGTAAGCATCACTATAATTGTCGCCGTAAATACTGAATAGATCTGTGGTGTGATATTGACTCCAGGGCCCACCGTCACGACTCAAATACAGCTTGGCGTAAACCGTCGCGCTATCAATGCTGACATCGACGTCAAAAGACACGTTTAATGCATGGTGAAAACCGTCGCCATCGAGATCAGACAGTAGCGAAACATTAGCATCGTAAATCGAAAAATATTGATCACCACGATTCACTATAGTTGTGTCTCCGTCATTACTTTGGGTCGTCGTAGTCTCGCGAGTTTGCTCCTCACCGGGTGCCTGAATGATGACCAAATCCTGCTTCTTAACTTCAGTCTTCAATTCGATACTGTCATTCTCAACCAGCTTACCGGCGGAACGAGAAACCAGCATATCCTGCTCTGCATATAGCGATAAGCTAGTCATGCAGAGCAGCCCTGTTATCATTAATTGAGTTGGCGTTTTCATGGCGCTAAACCCTAGTGACGATAAATGCGTTTTGATTTACGACCATAGCCTTCCGAGCTATAACTGCGAGCGCGATGGCCGTGCCGATGTCCATGATTACCATAATGCCCGTAATGACGTCTTGATCTTTTGTAGTAGTAATCGTTATTTTTTAGCAATGCCCCCAGGATTAAAAGGCCAGCTAGCGGTGCGATCACGTTATTTGTGTGTTCGTGATCGGCTCGAGCGGGATTTGCTGCGAGGCCAACGACTAATAGTGTTGAAATCAGCAATACTTTAATTTTGTTAGTGTGACGCTTTTCCATTTTACTCTCCTGCCTGTTTTGAAGATGGGGGAACTTTAACCCAGGCTTGATGAATACAAGCTGAACTGTAAAATGGCTTTTATTAACTATGTCACAAAATTGGTGGGTATGGGCCGAGCGGGGGAAAACAGGGAGATAGTAAGCTTTCGCTAGTTGAGCTGTTACTAACCAGGTACTAGATGATTTTCAACAGGCAAAAAAAAGGCCGGTAAGATCCGGCCTTTTTCTAAAATATCGTAGCTTGCCTACAAAGCATTAATCTGCGCATTCATTCGGCTCTTATGCCGCGCAGCCTTGTTTCTGGTAATAATGCCACAGCCAGCAGAGCTATCAAGAACTGGAATTACCTTCTTGTAAGCAGCTTCGGCAGCAGCCTTATCCGCGGATGCTATCGCAGCAACAGTTGCTTTGAGATAAGTACGCATCATCGAACGGCGGCTGGCGTTGCGTTGACGGCGTTGTTCGGCCTGTGAAGCACGTTTTTTAGCTGATGGTGAATTCGCCAAGGGTCTCTCCCGAAAAAGGCTTTAAAAATCAGGCGCGCATTATCTTTACTGAACCGGGCTATGTCAACCCGAATTAACTGATATAGCAATGATTTAAATGCTAAAATCCTGCGCTTTTAAGGCAACTGTAATCGCACTCTAGTGTCCACCCTGATAAAGTCAACCCTGTCGGTCGGATCGATGACCCTGCTGTCACGCGTGCTCGGCCTCGCACGCGATATCGTCATCGCGCGGTTTTTTGACGCTGGCGATTCTACCGACGCGTTTTTTGTCGCCTTCAAAATTCCCAACTTTTTACGCCGTCTGTTTGCTGAAGGCGCATTTTCATTGGCTTTCGTGCCGGTACTCACCGAATACCGTAATCAATATAATCTGGCGCAAACACGTGATTTGATCAATCGTGTCGCAGGTACGTTGGGCGCGATATTACTTATCCTGGCTTTAGCAGGCGTTCTCGCCTCACCCGTATTAATATCCATTTTCGCCGCTGGCTTTATCGATCAGCCCGAAAAATTCAATCTCACAGCGGATATGTTACGCATCACTTTTCCCTACATTCTGCTAATTTCGATGACGGCCATGGCCGCTGGCATACTCAACACCTGGAAACACTTTGCCGTTCCGGCATTCACTCCGGTGCTACTAAATCTGAGCATGATAGGCTGTGCTGTGTGGCTAAGCCCACATTTGGATTTACCAATTAAGGCTTTAGCCTGGGGCGTATTACTGGCCGGCGTTGTGCAGTTATTGTTTCAGCTACCCTTTCTTTATCGCGAAGGCCTGTTACCCAGACCTGCCTGGGGATGGCGTCACGAGGGTGTGCAGAAAATAATCAAGCTAATGATCCCGGCCCTGTTCGGTTCCTCAGTGGCACAAATAAATTTATTGTTCGATACCTTTATCGCCTCATTCCTGGTTTCCGGCAGCGTCACCTGGTTGTACTTTTCGGATCGCCTGCTGGAATTCCCGCTTGGCGTTTTTGGCATCGCGCTCGCTACCGTGGTATTACCCAACCTTTCGGAGGCGCATTATAAAAAGGGTGCTACGCACTTTAATCAGACTCTACAGTGGGCGATAAAGCTAACTTTATTAATCGCGATTCCGGCAACCGTCGGCCTGTTTCTGCTATCGCAACCGATTCTTGTAACTCTGTTTCAGTATGGGGCATTTCAAAACACCGACTCGATGATGGCCGCCTACAGCCTGATGGCCTACAGCCTCGGATTACCGGCTATGATTTTGATCAAAATTCTGGCCAGTGGATTTTATGCCCGCCAGGACACCAAAACACCGGTACGCATCGGCATTCAGGCAATGTGTTTAAATATGGCCCTGAACGTCGTGTTCGTCGTGTCGATGTTGAAATACGATTTCATCGCACCGCATGTCGGTCTCGCGCTGGCAACCACAGCATCGGCTTACTTTAATGCGGCAATGCTGGCCCTGACGCTTAAAAAAAGCGCAATTATCGAAAGCTTCGAAGCGTTTACGCTACCACTATTAAAAATACTGCTCGCCTGTTGCGCGATGTCATTGATAATTCTGTGGTTGGCGCCAGCGCTCGATTCCTGGGCCCAATGGCGATGGTTTGAACGCGTTTACCAGCTAGCCCTGTTGATTCTACCGGCAATCTTCTGTTACACCCTGATGCTTTGGATAATGGGATTACGCCGCGACCAGTTCGCGAACTAAAACCCACTTATTTCACTCAATATGCAACTCATCCGCGGACTCCATAATCTTACACAGCCAATTTCGGCAAGCGTTGTGACGATTGGCAATTTTGACGGTATTCATCTGGGTCATCAGCATGTATTGGAACAGCTTAGAACAGCAGCTATCAAACACAATTTACCGAGCACCGTGATCATTTTTGAACCCCAGCCAATTGAATTTTTCGCCCCGGACAAGGCTCCAAAACGACTCTCCAGGTTTCGTGAGAAACTGGCCTACCTCAGATCGATGCAAATCGATAATTTATTATGCCTGAAATTTAACCGAGATCTGGCCGAGCTTTATGCCGAAGACTTTGTTAAACAGATTCTGGTCGAGCGTTTGAATACACGGCATTTGGTGATAGGCGACGACTTTCGATTCGGCAAAAATCGCAGCGGAGATTTCCAGTTTCTACAAAATAGTGGTGAGCAACACGGTTTTGCCGTGGAAAACACCGAAACTTTGTTAATCGACGGCACCCGAGTCAGCAGTACGCGCATCCGTCACTGTATCCAGAACGACGATTTTGAGCAAGCAGCAGAGTTACTGGGTCGTCCTTACTCGCTATCCGGTAAGGTCTGCCACGGTCAAAAACTCGGGCGTGAGTTGGGTTTCCCGACAATTAATATTAAAATGGGCGACAAAACCCTGATTGTTAAAGGAATATTTGCGGTATTGGTGAAAGGTATAGATAATCGCGTGCTACCGGGCGTCGCCAGTATTGGCACACGACCTACCGTCAATGGCGTCGATACCATCCTCGAGGTTTTCATTCTTGATTTTGATCAGGACGTGTATGGTTTTTGCGTAGACGTCGAGTTTCTACATAAGATTCGCGACGAGGAAAAATTTGCTTCGCTCGACGAATTAAGCGCCCATATCGAGCAAGACACTATTAAAGCTAAACAGTATTTTGATCAATTGAAATAAACCGTAAACTGGAAATTTTGTGACCGACTACAAACCCACGCTAAACCTTCCCGATACCGACTTTCCGATGCGTGGCAATCTTGCCAACCGGGAACCCGAACGCCTGCAAAAGTGGCAGGATAATAAGCTTTACGAAAAAATTCGTTCGGCGCGCGTCGGTAAAAAACGCTATATCCTGCACGATGGTCCACCCTATGCAAATGGCGATATTCATATCGGCCATGCGGTTAACAAGATCCTCAAAGATATGATTGTAAAAGCGCGCACCTTAAACGGTGAAGACGCACCCTACGTACCAGGTTGGGATTGTCATGGCCTGCCAATCGAACACCAGGTGGAGAAAAAAATCGGTAAGGCTGGCGTCAAGGTCGGCGCCGACGAATTTCGCCAGGCCTGTCGCGACTATGCTTACAGGCAAATTGAAAATCAAAAAGTCGATTTTATGCGCCTTGGTGTACTGGGTGACTGGGACGACCCCTACCTGACAATGAAATTCGAAACCGAGGCCAACATAGTTCGCTCGCTAGGCAAAATCATCGCCAATGGGCATCTGCACAGAGGCGACAAACCGGTGCACTGGTGCACCGACTGCGGATCAGCCCTGGCCGAAGCTGAGGTCGACTATAAAGATAAAACCTCCCCGGCCATCGATGTTAAATTTCCAGTAATCGACGAAGAGTCATTCATCAACGCCCTGCATACTGCCCCTGGGCATCCTGGCGAAGGTCCGCTGTCCGTATTGATCTGGACGACAACACCCTGGACCATACCGGCCAACCTGGCCGTTGCATTCAACCCCAACTACGAATACGTCGTTGCTCAAGTTGATGGCCCAAATGGCAAAGAACGCCTGATACTCGCCGAAGATTTGATGAAGGACTCGATGGCTCGCTACGGCATTGAGGACTATGCGGTAATTGCTTACGGCAAAGGTGAGCTACTCGAAAATCAACGTTTGCGGCATCCGATCTATGATCGGGAGTCACTTGTCGTGATTGGCGATCATGTCACCCTTGAAGCTGGCACCGGCGCTGTGCATACCGCACCCGGTCACGGCCTGGATGACTTTATCCTCGGCAAGAAATACGGCCTCGATATCTATAATCCGGTCGGTGATAATGGTTGTTTTCTGGACAACACCGAGCTTTTCGCGGGTGAGCACGTATTTAACGCCAACGACCATATTATCGAGGTATTAAAGCAACGAGGCAAACTGCAACACGAAGAAAAACTTCTTCATAGTTATCCCCATTGCTGGCGGCATAAAACACCCATTATTTTTCGTGCGACACCACAATGGTTCATCAGTATGGAACAGGCTGGCCTGCGCGACCTCGCAATGGCACAAATTAAAAAAGTGCACTGGGTGCCCTCGTGGGGAGAGGCGCGCATCGAAGGTATGATCGAAAAACGGCCCGACTGGTGTATTTCACGCCAGCGTTTCTGGGGAGTACCGATCACGCTTTTTGTTAATAAAGAGACTCAGGAATTGCATCCGAATACCGCAGAGCTATTTGAGCAGGTCGCACTACGAATCGAACAGGAGGGTATCCAGGCCTGGTTTTCATTGACCGCTGAAGACTTGCTCGGCGACGAAGCTGGGCAATATATTAAAACCACCGATACACTCGATGTCTGGTTCGATTCGGGCACCACACATTACAGTGTTCTGCAAAACGATGATCGTTTTGAATTTCCTGCCGACATGTACCTCGAAGGTTCCGATCAGCATCGGGGCTGGTTTCATTCGTCACTACTGACTTCCTGTGCGATGCACGGGCAGGCGCCTTATCGCCAGGTGTTGACTCATGGCTTCACGGTTGATTCGAAAGGAATAAAAATGTCGAAGTCGATCGGTAATGTAGTAGCACCCATCAAGGTCACAAATACGCTCGGTGCCGACATTTTACGCCTGTGGGTAGCGTCCACCGATTATTCCGGAGAGATGACGATTTCCGACGAAATCCTCAAACGCACCGCTGATTCCTATCGGCGTATTCGCAATACGCTACGCTTTCTGCTTGCCAATACTAACGGTTTTGATCCGCGTAATGACATGGTAGAAGCATCCAGTTTACTCGCCCTTGATCGCTGGATTATTGGCCAGACACTGCAAATGCAAGACGAATTAAAACAACTCTATGACAGTTATCAGTTCCACACGGCGGTGCAAAAAATTCACAATTTCTGCTCAGAAACGCTCGGCGGCTTTTACCTCGATGTGATTAAGGATCGGCAATATACAACTCAGGGCGACTCCCTCGCACGACGATCCTGTCAGAGCGCGATGTATCACGTGGTCGAGGCGATGACACGCTGGATTACGCCGATATTGAGTTTTACCGCCGACGAGGTGTGGGAAAACATGCCCGGTAAACGTGAAGACCTGGGCGTGTTTACCGCCGAATGGTACGACGGCTTGTTCGCCTACGAGAGCCAAAAGATAAATCCCGAAGTGTGGGATTTACTCGAACTGGTGCGCGCCGAAGTGACAAAGACACTCGAATCCCTGCGTCAGACAGGAAATATCGGTTCAGGGCTGGACGCCGAAGTGACGGTTTATGCCGATCAGGCGTTGATTAATCAATTGCAGGAAATCAGCGATGAAATGCGATTCGTGCTGATTACCTCGAAAGCATCGCTGGCACCACTGGTCGATTTAAAAGATGCCGAACCCGTTAAACTGGGAGATGGCCATGAAATCGTAATTCAGGCCATTAAAAGTGAACATGCCAAATGCGTCCGCTGCTGGCATCATAGACCCGAGGTCGGAAGCCATGCAGACCATCCGGAGCTATGCGAGCGCTGCATCGAAAATGTCGACGGTGAGGGTGAACAACGCCTGTATGCGTGATTCTTCGTTAAAGTTACTATGGATAAGCGCTCTGGTAATCGTGTTAGATCAGATCACCAAACAGCTTGCTATGGCATGGTTACCGTTGCGCCAGTTGGTGGACGTAATGCCTGGGTTCGACTGGTACCTGACCCACAACCCCGGCGCAGCATTCAGTTTCCTGGCGGATGCTGGCGGCTGGCAGAGATGGTTTTTCACGATTACGACGATTATTATCAGCCTGGTCATCCTGTTGTGGATCAAACAAGTCCCTAAACAGGAAAAAGTAACCGCTGTCTCGCTTTGTTTGATACTCGGCGGTGCCATCGGCAATTTGATCGACCGCATTTACCTGGGCTATGTCATCGACTATATCCAGGTCTGGCTAGGCAGCTATCCCTGGCCTGCTTTTAATATCGCCGATGCGGCCATCAGCGTAGGCGCGACGATATTAATACTGAGCAGCTTTATCGGCTCAGAAAAACCAGCCGCCAAACAAAGCTGACCAGCGTGTCCCGAATCAATCACAGCAGCCAGGTAACTCTGCACTATCGGCTTGGCTTGACCGACGACACGATACTCGAAGACAGCTTCGATGAAGCGCCGATAACCTACCGACTCGGCAGTGGTGAACTAGCCAGGGGACTGGAACTTGCGCTACTTGGATTGCAGATTGACGACGAGCAAACAGTCGATATCGAACCGGAGCTTGCATTTGGATTCCCGGATGAAACGCTATTGCGGATTTTTCCACGAGCAGATTTTGATCCAGACATCAAATTACAGGAAGGTCTAATTATTGAATTCTCAACATCCGCGGGCGACACTATTCCGGGTACAATCCTTGAGTTTAACGAGGAAGAAGTGAAGGCCGACCTAAATCATCCGCTCGCCGGACAGACTGTTCGCTATCGGGTTAAGATTATAGATGTGGTGAATATCGATGGAGATAGAGAACTAAATTAATGCAGGTATTACTCGCCAATCCGCGCGGATTTTGCGCTGGTGTTGATCGCGCAATAGAAATTGTCGAGCGTGCCATACATTTATTTGGCGCACCCATCTACGTGCGTCACGAAGTGGTACACAATCGTTACGTGGTCAATGACCTGAAAAAAAAAGGTGCTATATTTGTTGACGAACTCGACCAGGTACCAGACGACTGCTACGTGATTTTCAGTGCCCACGGTGTCTCCAAAGCAGTACAAAAAGAAGCCGTACGACGCGGGCTTAAGGTGTTTGACGCCACCTGCCCGCTGGTTACCAAAGTGCACATGGAAGTTAGTCGTTACAGCCGTAAAGGCATCGAAACCGTATTGATCGGCCATAAAGGACACCCCGAAGTCGAAGGCACGATGGGCCAGTACGATACGTCACAGGGTGGCAACATTTACCTGGTTGAGTCACCGGATGACGCCAGCAAACTCAAAATCGGTAATCCGCAGGAAGTCCGTTTCGTCACTCAAACCACACTGTCAAAAGACGATACCGCAAAGGTGATAGATACCCTGTACCAGTATTACCCCCACATCAAAGGGCCGACCAAAGACGATATCTGTTACGCCACTCAAAACCGCCAGGATGCGGTAAAACAACTGGCCGAAGAATGCGATCTGATCCTGGTTGTCGGATCGAAAAACAGCTCAAATTCGAACCGCCTGCGAGAAATTGCCGAGAACAGGAATATAGAGGGATATTTAATCGATAGCGTCGAAGATATTCAGGCTAAATGGCTGCAGAGCAAAACCTGCGTCGGTGTTACAGCGGGTGCCTCGGCACCTGAATTACTGGTGCAAAATGTTATCGAGTTTCTGAAACGAAACGGCGTATCTACTGTGTCATCTCTGGGGTTTAGCGAAGACGTGGTATTTCCGCTGCCGAAAGCATTACGCTAATGAAGGATAAGTTAAAGGTCGCGGTAGTCGGAGCCGGGATAGTAGGTACCAGCTGTGCATTATGGCTACAGAAAAAAGGCTTTTCAGTAATTCTGATAGACCCCGAAAAGCCGGGATCGGGTACTTCTTCCGGGAATGCCTGCACGATCGCTGACTATGGCTGCGTACCGGTGAACAGTCCGGAAATATTCAAGCGTATGCCCTCGTTAATGTTTTCGAAAGATAGCCCGCTCTCGCTTGATCTGAAATACGCCTTCACTCACTTACCCTGGATGATTCGGTTTCTGGCTAACTGCAGGCCTGCAAAGGTCGCACGAATCATCAGGGTTCTCGGCAAGTTACTAGAAAAAACTTACGACGGGCTCAATCCGCTCATTGAGATGAGCGGGTCACAAAAACTGCTATCTCAACAGGGTTGCATGTATGTTTACCGAACCGAGCGGGAATTTGAAAATGCTCGTGCCAGCAATCAGGCGCGAAAAGATCAGGGGATTGAGTTTATCGAGCTCGACGCCGGAGAAATTGGTGAACTCGAACCTGCGATAAAACTGCCTTTTGTAAAAGGCCTGTTATTCGATAAAGCAAGCCATGTTCTCAACCCGCAATCACTGGTGACCAGTTATTTTGACTGTTTTCTTTCCAATCAGGGAACCTATATCAAGCAATCGGTTATTTCGATTGATCATAAAAAAGACTCACTAAACGTCATTCTGGCTAACGGCGAAATACTCGACGCAGACCGCGTAGTAATCGCCGCCGGTGCCTTTTCAGCGCAGATTAAGGGTACCGGCGCTAACCGTTTGCCACTGGATACCGAACGCGGATATCACCTGCAATATGCGGGCAGGCAATCCCTGCTGAATCGCCCGGTTAGCTGGAACGCGGCGGGATTCTATGCGACGCCAATGGATCAGGGACTGCGCTTCGCCGGGACAGTCGAACTTGCAGGTTACGGCGAGACAATGAATCCACGAAACCTCGACTACCTGCGGCGCAAGAGCCAGGAAATGTTCGACTTACCCGAGCAAGCCGACCAGGAATGGCTCGGATTCAGGCCAACCCTGCCGGACTCATTACCGGCTATCGGCTACAGCCCACATTCGGAGTACATCCTGTTCGCATTCGGGCATCATCATCTGGGACTGACACTGGCCGGAATCACTGGCAAATTGATCGCCGAATTACTCAACCGCGACGAACTCAGTCGCAATATCGATGCCTTTAACCCGAGGCGATTTAGATAATTGAGAAAACTTCTCTACCCATGGAGTTTACTAGTGAAATTCAGCAATAGACGCGGCGATGGCAGTCGATCTCGGCAGGAACAATATCCGCGTCAACGCAATCGCGCCCGGCCGGATTCGCTCTGCCTTGAGCGATGATTACATCAACGCGCAGGAAAACCCCGAAGTAGCCTGGGAAGGTCTCTATAAAATGCCCCCGCTCGGTCGTATCGGCGAACCCGATGATGTTGGCAAACTCGCCGTTTATCTGGCAAGCGATGATGCCGATTTTATGACCGGGCAGGTGATCGTTCTGGATGGTGGCAGGACGAGTAAATTGCCATTGCCTTTTTAATCGGTTCTGCAACAAAATAGGGTTACACTAGCACTAACATTTATCCTGGTTTTTCAGGATTTTCAGTGGCTAATAACTCAGTCAATGCCTGTTTGTAGACATCAACTGGCTGCGCGCCAACAAGAGCGCCCGTGTTGCCGAAGACGACTGTCGGCACAGCTGTCACTCCCCGATTCCGCCAATGTTCTTCCTGGCTTTCATTCTGTTCACGTACAGCAGCATTATCCAGTCTTGCCAACGCCTCATCGGTGTTCAGGCCTACGCTTTGTATTTCCTGAATCAGAATTTGCCGATCGGAAATATCTTTTCGTTCATTAAAATAGGCGTCAAATAAACGCATTTTAAGTTCTGTCTGTTTTCCATGGTCTTTTGCATAGCCGAGCAGGATATGCGTGTCTCGCGTGTTGACTATTCGCATACCGTCAAAAAAATCAAACTTGAACCCCATCTCTGCCCCGAGCGCTGTGATTTGGTCTGCATTGCGTTCCGCTTCTTCCGGTGTTGAGCCATATTTACGACTTATGTGCTCCGGTAGATTTTCACCTTCAGCAGGCATGTCGGGGTTCAGTTCAAAGGGCTGCCACTCGATCTCTATCTGGTCTTGTATTCCTAATTCGTTAATGGCTTGTTGCAAACGTTTGTAGCCAATAATGCACCACGGGCAAACAACGTCCGAGATGAAATCCAGTTTAATTGTTGCGGTCATACGATATCCTGCTGTGTAGGTAACTAATTCATTTTTGCGGGCAGCGTAGTGGTTAGAACAACGACACCACTTAACAAGTTATGAGAACTGATGGGCTTAGTATCAATTGATATTGAATTTCTTGTCGGATTATTTTTAATCTATACTGATCCCATTGATTTCTACCGTCAAAACCGGGGTTTTCTAATTAAACTGATACTAAATGACAGCACCAACCTCTACTACCGATTTTTACAATTCTTGCCACAATGACGCTTCTGTCGTTCAATGCGCACTCAAAACCCAAACGAGATAATCCTGTGAAACTGATATCCCTCAATGCCTCACCATTTGCCCGTAAGGTTCGAATTTTAATCTTAGAGTTAGGATTACAAAATTCGGTCGTTATTCAAGACCCTGGCGCAGTAACGCCTGCCTCTAATAACGAACTATTGAACAAAGTTAATCCACTGGGCCTGGTACCAGCTCTTGAGCTTGAAAGTGGAGAAAACATCTATGACTCTCTGGTCATATGTGATTATTTAAATCATTTTGCCGGGGGATCATTATTCCCGAATGATCCTGAGCAACGTATTCAGGCACTCGCATTACATTCGCTGGCCAATAGTATGCTCGACCTGGCCGTTAGTCTACGTTACGAAACAGCATTAAGACCGGAGGAACTACGCTGGCAAACCTGGATCGATCATCAGAAAGAAAAGATTGAACGCGGACTTGATTCTCTTGAAAAACGCTGCCCCAGTTTCAATTCATCGCCTTTAATCGGTGAAATATCGGTTGCGTGCATCTTAGGCTATATGGATTTTCGATATGCCGATAATGACTGGCGCCAGAACCGCCCTGCCCTGGCCAACTGGTTTGAAGAAGTGATGAAACGTGACAGTATGATTCAGACCATACCTGAATAACTCTTAAACCGCTGAATAATAGGTACCAGAGAGCAATTATTTCTTTTAAACCAACTAGACAAAAAATCGGACTAAAAAAGATTCAATTTGTTCTAGGGCGACCTGCGTTACCAAGCCGGGTTTGACGTTGGATTTCTTTCTCGATCCGGTCTTTATGGAGTTGAGTTGAATTCACTATATTGAATCTCTTGTTTAATTATTTTAAATCGATACTGACCCCATTGATTTTTTTCCATGGTCTTTTGCATAACTGAGCAGGACATGCGTGTCTCGTGTGTTGACTATTCGCATGCCGTCAAAAAAATCAAACTTGAACCCCATCTCTGCCCCGAGCGCTGTAATTTGATCTGCATTGCGTTCCGCTTCTTCCGCTGTTGAGCCATATTTACGACTTATGTGCTCCGGTAGGTTTTCACCTTCAGCAGGCATGCCGGGGTTCAGTTCAAAGGGCTGCCACTCGATCTCTATCTGGTCTTGTATTCCTAATTCGTTAATGGCTTGTTGTAATTGGGTTTCGAGGGTCAGCCTGAGGCGTACTGAGAATTGTAAGGCCTCACCCCTGGCACTTTATTTTTCCGCCTTCATCTTTTGATTTAACTAAAATGCGGCGTGCCATTGCGATGGGCATGAGCTTAACCTGTTTCGAATGTGTCTTTGGTTTTTATGGTGCAGGTTTCATATTCTTCACTGTAAGTGATGAAAACGTCTTTGTGTTCCAGTTGATTCATTACCTGCTGAACCTTTGTTGCGGTGCTTGTTTCAATGTCGCCGTAGTCAGTGCCGTCTCGCGTGACGAATTCTTCGATCAATGCGTAGAGGGTGTCGGGGGCAATGTCGGTGTGTGAGATGATCATGGTGTGAGTTTAAACTAAATCAAAATGGTCAGAGTAATTGGTTTTTTATTAAAACGGACACGTGCAATCCCCCTTAACTCTCCCACCCGTCACGGGATGATCAAACTCCAGTGTCGTCGCATGCAGCATTAAACGCTGCGACATAAAGAAAGCCTCATCCGAGGCATACAAATCACAGCCCAAAATGGGATGCCCTATTTGTTGGCTGTGAATACGTAATTGATGTGTGCGCCCTGAGACGGGCGTAAAGATCACTTTGGTCGCAACAGGCTCAGTGAGTCGTTCGACTACCTGATAATTTGTCAGAGCGGCTTTACCTGTCTCAAAGCAGATCTTTTGCAGCGGGAAGTTAGGCTTATCCCTGGCGATAGGGAATTCAATCACGCCCTCGTCGTTGGCAAGATGCCCATGCAATAAGGCTGTATAGCTCTTATCAACACTGCGCGCCTGGAACTGTTTGGTGATGTGCGCGTTTATCTGCTTATTCAGCGCCACCACCATAATGCCAGAGGTACCAAAATCGAGCCGATGCAGCATCGTCGCCGTCTGGAAATCCTGCACCAGGCGGAAATGCACCGAATCCTTATTGAGCGGATGCTTGCCCGACAGGCTCAACAGCCCCGTCGGTTTATTGATCAGCAGCAGGTGCTCATCCTGGAACAGAATCTCAATGTCTTCGTGACAAACAGGTACGATGAAGGGGTCAGCTTGTGGCTGCATGGGAAGCCATAGTAGATTGCAGAAGTAATGTGCCGATTAGAGCGATCTATTCGTTAATACCTAGAAGCTCAACATCAAAGATCAATGTTGAACCACCCGGGATATCACCACCTGCTCCCTTATCACCGTAAGCCATATCCGCAGGGATAAAGAAACGCGTCGTCTCACCTACAACCATCAACTGCACGCCTTCCGTCCAGCCCTTGATCACCTGATTCAATCCAAAGGAAATCGGCTGACCACGCTTCACTGAACTATCGAACACAGTGCCATCCAGCAGCTTGCCTTCATAGTGCACCTTCACCCGATCTGTCGCCGAAGGATGCTGCGTACCCGTGCCCTCTTGTAGCATCAAGTACTGCAGACCAGAGTTTGTCGTTTTCACCCCCTCCGCCGTTTTATTTGTTTCCATAAACCCAGCACCGGCTTTCTTGTTGGCAGTGATCTCTTCGGGCTTGGCACCACCTGAATTGCGTACAAAATAGTAGCCAATCATAAGAACAGCAATAACTATAATAAAGGTTTTTGTCACAGTAACTTCCTAAAATTTAATTTTAAAAACAGAACAAATAACGGGGTTAGGCTGAGACCCATTATCTGCTGTTACGGGTATAATATCGCTATTTACCCCCTTTGAACTCAAATTAACATGAGCAATGAAATAAATTACAAGAACAACCCCCTACACGGCGTTAGTTTGAAAAGCTTGTTGATTGAAATCGTAGATCAGTATGGTTTTGAGATACTTTTTGCCTATTTAAATATCAATTGTTTTAAGACTAATCCAAGCATTGATTCCAGTATGAAGTTTCTTAAAAAAACGGATTGGGCGCGTGAAAAAGTTGAAGCCTTCTATTTGTATGAGTTTAAAAACTTACCTGGAGCATCTTTTGAACAGTTTTCAATACCTCCAAGAGATCGGATTATTCCAGAGGACCAGGCGCCGGGTGATCCTAAGGAGCTAAGTTTTGAAGATGCAGATCGGTTGAGCGAAAAGCGTGCCGAAAAGTCAGCGGAATGGGAGCAATTGTCAGGACGGCGCTCGGGAAAGAGTATCGATCCATGGGCGAATTGGAAAAATAAAACCTAAGCGCAGAACCATAACGCTGAGGCTTTCCATTTAAGGGGTAAAAGCAAAAAACATAAACTGAGTCGTAAGGTTTGGCCTGTTATTTTGGTGAATAGTGGTACAGCCGTCTATACTTCCTTTACTTATACCACAACGGATCCATTTTGCATCAAACTCGGGGTCAGGCCTTACATTTGACAAACACACCTGGATAAAGTAATGCCAGAAAAATCAAACGATCCAAAGCAGTAGGGCAGCGGTCGGGTTAGCGTAGCGTAACCCGACGCATGTTTACGGCGATCAATACAACTTCTAGAAGTCTCAAGATGATGTCGTGCTACCTGATGCTTTCGGCGGAATACGCGGTGCTATCCCACCCTACCGCGCTAACTCAAGTCAGGCCTAAATACCTGCTGACAACGCGCATTCGCCTCAAACGCGCAATGCCACTCTCCATCCAACACAATATGCACTAGCGTTGCAGGTGGCATTATTTCACCAGTCATCGATTTTGGTACATTGCCAACTAACAGTTTAGCGAGCATCTCCAGCCCTGGGTTATGACCGACTAATAATAAGCGCTGCGTCTGTGGCCGGGTATGACACAAGGCCTCACTTAAATGATGCAGCTCTGCCTCGTAAATTGAGTTTTCGAAGTGAATCATAGATTCGTCGAGACCGGCCGCAGCACAAACCATTTTTGCTGTACTTGTTGTGCGCACCGCAGATGAACAGACTACCGCATCGGGTGATAGATGATGGCTTCGAATCCACTCACCCACCTGCTTCGCCTGTCGCTCACCGCGCTCACTCAATTGCCGACCAAAATCACCCCGATCATCCCATACTGGTGGGGAAACTGCGGAGTGACCGTGACGTAGCAGCAATAACTCAACTGACATATTTGAATACCCTACCCCGAAATCGCAACATCAGAAAACCGAATACCCGGCATCAAAGCTGATCGACCTTCGTCCCAGTGCTGTTGATTACCAATCATCGATATTTTATTTAGCATTTCATAAAAATTACCTGCGACGGTAATACCTCGGACGGCTTGAATCCGCTCCCCGTCTCTACACAGGTAACCCGAAGCACCGAAGCTAAAATTACCAGAAATGGCGTTCGCGCCCGAATGTAAACCAGCCAAATCAGTTATTTCCAGGTATTCGCCACTACGCAGCGTCGACAGGTCTTCGGAGCCTTTGGTGATTTCAACTTGATGTAGACTTACACCCAGGGTCGATCTTGGCCCGCGGCTTGCGTGTCCTGTGGTTGCGGTATCAAAATATGATGCGGTAGCACTATTATGAATAAGTGTTTGCAGGCAACCATTCACCACTAGTCCGGATTTTTTCGTGGCGGTTCCTTCGGCATCAAATAAATGGTAGCCGAAGCCATCGACATTGAGTGGGTGGTCGTAAATGCTCAGCCGGGAATCGGCTATCACTGTCCCTATTTTATCACGCATTGGGTTTATGCCATCTTTTGCTGCTTTGCCGGAAAACATCATGGCAAACGCGCCAAACACGGATACCTGGCATTCTTCATCGAATATCACGTCATAGTGTTTGCTTGGAACGGGTTTTCCGTCGAGTAAGCCGATGCATTTTTCATAGGTCTTATCGATTACGCTTGATGCGTTTAATTTAGAAAAGTGTCGCGATACCTGACTCGCGCCCTGCATTGCATTGTTTTCACCGTCTTCGACCAGGGCATAAGCGTAAGAGGCGCACATACGGCTGCGCGTTAATGCATTAAGTCCGGCGCTTGAAAAAATATGCCGTTGGCTAGTGATATCCTGTACACCGTTGTAGGGCACATTTTTCACTTTGTCCTTCGCGTTTAGTTTACTTTCGATTTCGAGTGCCATCTGAATCTTTTGTTCAACCGATACCTGCTCCTGCGGGCACAACAATTCATCATCGGTTTTCAGGTGGTCCGAATTTGGCAGTATATTTTCGTGAGATTCTACTTTCACAAATCTGGCATTATCGAGTGCCTGACCAACCATTGAACTGAGGGCATCTGCGTCAATCGCTTCGCTGTAGGCAGTCCCTATATGGCCGTTTTTAATCACGCGCAATCCAAAGATTCGGCTGGAACTCACCTTGTATTCTTCAAGCTCACCATCACGCGCTTTGAGGGAGAGTGATTCTCCTTCGTCGATAATCAGGTCACCGGTCGCACCGGCATTAATCACCTGATCTAATACCTGTTCAGCCATTTGTGCGGTATTCATTTTTGATGTGCTATTTGAGGTGCTATTGGAGGTACTCATCAGGCGTTACCCCCTACCAGAATATCATCCACTTTTAAGGTGGCCTGTCCTACGGTTGTCGGTACAGAGCCGGAGATTGACCCGCACATGCCGCAGGCAAGCGAAAAGTCCTGACCGATCATGGAGATTTCTTTTAGTACTTTTGGTCCGGTACTAATCAGGGTTGCGGCTTTGACTGGATATTGAATTTTCCCGTTTTCAATATAATAGCCCTCGGTGACGGCAAAGTTGAACTCTCCGGTACCCGGTTGAACGGAACCACCTCCCATGTGAGAGGCATAAATACCCTTATCGATAGAAGCGATCATATCGTCAATATTGGCGTCACCTGGTTCGATGAAGGTATTGCGCATACGCGATGCTGGTGCAAACTTGTAGGACTCGCGCCGACCTGAACCGGAGCGCGCAAAACCGGTTTGTTGCGCACCGATACGATCAACCAGGAAGTTGGTGAGCTGGCCGTCTTTAATGAGCTGGGTTCGTTGCGTGGGCAACCCTTCGTCGTCAATATTGATCGAGCCCCATTCATTTGCTATGGTGCCATCATCGACCGCATTCACGATTGAACTGGCTATCATTTCACCCATCTGGTCGTGAAAAACCGACGCTTTTTTTGCAACCGAAGTGGTTTCTAGCAGGTGTCCGCAGGCTTCGTGAAAGATAACCCCTCCAAATCCATTGCCAATAATGACCGGCATTCGACCAGATGGGCAAGGCTTTGTGGTGAGGTTAACCAGCGCCTGTTTTGCGGCTTCTTCACCGGTTTTTTCAGGGTTGATTGCCGCTTCGATTTCCCAGCCCAGTAATCCACCATCATTCCAGCTACCAGTCGCCTGTTCGCCACCATCGGATGCGATCGCGGTTAAATTGACTCGAATGTAATTGCGTTTGTCGCTCGTGTGTAAACCATCACTGTTAAATATTTCGATGCTCTGCTCGCGTTGCATACAGGAACCACGAGTTTGTGATATTTGCTCACCCGCTGCCCTGGCAACACGGTCGGCTGCCATCAAATAGGCAACCTTACTTTCAATTTCCGCCCCAACGGAGAGAATTCTTCGGGCTGGGTGAATGTCGGAGATTTGATTAAAATCTAAAGACTTTAAACTACTGACAGGATCTCTTAAATCTTTAGCTGCCAGTACCGACGCAATGCGTCTTAGTTCGTCCTGGTCAGTCTTATTGGTATAGCCGTATAAAACCTTGCTGCCGTAAACCAGTCTTAGCCCTATGCCAAAATTAATACCCGATTCCACCGACTGGACTTCGTCACTCAGTGTGCTGACAACGTTTGTTTCATTTTTTTCAACGAATAGTTCGGCAAAGTCAGCGCCCAGTGACAGGGCGTGATCAATAACCGATTCTGCGGTTTGACTATTAAGCATCGAAATTTTTTCCTTTGGGGAGGGATTAAGGAGTCTGTCGGACTTAGGTCGGTCTCGGTAACTGCTCCTGCGTTACTCTACCACCTGCATCCATGCAGGCGTACTGCGGAAAATCTGACTCAAACCGGTCTTTCCCTCGACAATTGCTCCTGCATCGCCTAAAAGCGCCTACTTTTGGTGTTCTACTACCGTACATCCTGTACATATCGTAACGACCACCTAAGTCCGACAGACTCCTGGAGCGAGGTTAGTCTAAATGGCTGATTTTGTAATCCCACAATTTCATACATGAGGCTACTGGGATTTATTACAAGATAGAGGATCGTATAAATATCGCAAATGTAAATCAGAAAAGGGTAGCGTCCAATGCCATTACAACGCGCCGCCTATGACTCTATTTCACCTTTCGATTATCCTGGATGACCATCAGGCAGTGCCACCTGGCAACGAACCAGTATATTTGAATGGACAAATCATCGGCAAAACCACATCGGCGGCTTCCGGTTACCGTATCGGCAAACCAGTCGCACTGGCACAAATTAAAACCGTGCGGGGTCAATCTCTCGAAGGCATGCGCGTCGAGGTAGATATCGCGCGCATTCATTTCTCTGGTACTATTTCTCTCATCCCCGCATACGACCCCTAATACAGGACTAACCATGAGCCACGTATTCCCACGCCATAGCAAATCTGCACCACCCACCGCGGTTAAAGGCGAAGGTGTTTATTTGATCGACAAACAGGGCAAACAATATTTCGATGGCTCCGGTGGTGCGGCGGTATCCTGCCTGGGGCATGGTGACCCGGAGATTATTGACGCAATCAAGGCGCAGCTCGACCGCATGGAATTTGCGCATACCGGATTTTTTACCAGCGACGCGGCTGAGTCTTTATCTGATCTATTGATCGACAACGCGCCAGGGAATCTTGACCGTGTTTATCTAGTATCCGGTGGTTCCGAAGCGATGGAAGCGGCAATCAAACTCGCGCGTCAGTACTATCTCGAAATCGGTCAACCGCAACGCCACAGGGTGATAGCCCGCCTGCAAAGTTACCACGGCAACACCCTCGGTGCGCTCGCTACCGGCGGCAATATGTGGCGGCGTGAACCCTTTGCACCACTGATGATTGATACCACGCATATCTCTCCCTGTTATGCCTACCGCGACAAAGCCGACAACGAATCGGAATTCGAATATGGTCAACGTGTTGCCAACGAACTCGAAACCGAAATCAATCGACTCGGAGCCGACCAGGTGATGGCTTTTGTCGCCGAACCCGTGGTTGGCGCAACCATGGGCGCTGTGCCAGCGGTGAAGGGATATTTTACTCGTATCCGTGAAATCTGCGACCAGTACGGCGTGTTATTAATTCTCGATGAAGTGATGTGCGGCATGGGACGCACCGGCAGCCTGTTTGCCTGCGAACAGGAAGATATCGCACCCGATATTACCGCTATAGCCAAAGGTCTAGGCGCTGGATACCAGCCGATTGGCGCAATGCTATGCAGCTCGAAAATATACTCTGCTATCGAAAACGGTTCTGGATTTTTTCAGCACGGCCACACCTACCTCGGTCACCCGGTCGCCTGTGCGGCTGCTCATGCGGTAGTCAGCGCGATACTGGATCGTAATTTAATTTCGCGCGTACAAAGTCAGGGAAGTCATTTAATGCAGGCACTCAGAGACCATTTCTCTGATCATCCTCATATTGGTGATATCCGCGGTCGTGGGCTATTCCTCGGCATGGAGTTCGTGCAGGATCGCGAAACCAAAGCCCCTTTTGATTCCGGTCTCGGTATCAACAAGTTGTTTAAAAAAGAGGCCTTTGAAGCCGGGCTAATCTGCTACCCAATGGGAGGCACCATCGATGGCAAGCTCGGCGACCATGTTTTGCTCGCCCCACCTTTTATCATCGATAATAATCATATCGACGAAATCATTAGCAAGCTCGATACTACAGTAAGAAAGGTATTAAAATAGTTCAATGAAGACACCAGCTATTATCATGGCCGCGCCAAACGGTGCGCGTAAAACCCGGCTAGACCATCCGGCCTTACCGGTTTCGATTGAAGAAACCGTTGAAGAGGCCCTTCAATGCCATGCTGCCGGAGCCACCGTATTGCATGCGCATGTACGAGGCGCCGAAAAAGAACACGTACTCGACACAGGCCTGTATCAGGAATTAATCGCCGAGATGAGGCGTAGGGCCCCGGGCATGTTGATACAAATCACCACCGAAGCAGTCGGTATCTATACGCCAATGCAGCAGGTAGCCTGTGTTCAATCCGTTGTACCCGAGATGGCAAGCGTCTCTTTAAAGGAAATGACGTCAAATTTTACCGACCTCGACATTGCCAAACATTTTTATACCTGGACCGTCGAAGCCGGTGTCCATATTCAGCACATCCTCTTTTCCACCGATGAGCTAAAGCAATTCTTTAAACTAAAACAACGCGGGATCGTCCCCGATTCGCATCGATGTGTACTTTTTGTGCTAGGTCGATACGCAGTCGATTTTCAATCTAGTCCAGCCGATCTAAACCCCTTTCTTGCCTCAGACCTGGCCAGACATGACTGGTTTGTGTGCGCCTTCGGCGCGAGGGAACAAGCTTGCGTTAGCGCCGCTATAAACCAGGGTGGTCACGCCCGCGTCGGATTTGAAAATAACCTGCAATTACCCGACGGTGAGATTGCCAGCAGCACTGCGGAACTGGTGAGCGATCTAAGCGTCGCTATTTTGGCGACTGATCGCCCAATCGCCTCCAGCGAGCAGGCCCGTCAAATTTTGGGCATACGCAGCGCGTAAACCATCGTCGCCGTCGCGAACACGCAACCGCCCGCAAGTATCAGGCATATAGTTTCAAACACGATTTGCGCTGTCAGCAGATAACCGACCAGTGCCGGCCCCAGCGCTGACGAAAACACCATCACCGCATTAGTCAGCGATTTGATCGCACCCAGGTGCCTGGGGCCATACAGCTCGGCCCACAGCGCGCTCAGGCCGGTGAAATAAAGCCCGGACGAAATACCCATTAAAAGCATATATGGCCAGACTAGATATCGATCATCAGAAATTGTTAATGCCACTAACCCTAGCGCCAGTGGCAGTAGGAATGTGGGAACCACCCTGCGCGCACTAAAACGATCAACTAATATTCCCGAGAGAACGATAGTTAACACTGTCGAAACAGAATAAGCCCAGTAATTTCCGGTGACCCACAGGCTACTCCAGCCCTTAGCTTTAGCGATTTCTGCGGGGAAAAAGAACATCGACGTCATGATCATTGAAGGCGCAATCATCGCCGGCAGCATTAGATAAAACAGCGGTTCAGAAAGCATTTGGACACGTGTATAAGAGTTTTGCTGCGTCCCTTGCTGCACCGAATCAGTCAAATTTTGCAGTAGTCGCGCATGCCTCGCCGTATGACCTTTCAATAACCATAAGGCCAGCAAAATTAATACTGATACAAAAGCGGCAGTACCGAAGTAAGTCTCGCGCCAGCCCCAGTTCTGGATAGAAAACACCGCGATTAACGGCAATAGCGCCTCACCTAACGAAAAACCAATCGCGGCGAGTGCAATCGCCTTACCACGGTCGGCGGCATGATAACGCGCCATCGATGTAATACCGGCATGGCTGGTTAAGCCCTGACCGAATTGACGCAACATAAAAATTCCAACGACCAGCATCACAGGCGAAGAAACAGAGCCGATGACCAGGCAGGCACAAACAAGACCGAGCAGGCTCAGCGCGGTAAACAGCCGTAAGTCCATACGGTCGATGAGCGCACCACTCCAGGTAATTAGCGCCGCACTGGCCAGTGTCCCCATCATATAGGTTCGCCCCCAGGCAGCACTATCGAGATCGAACAGCGCCTGAATTTCCGGGCCGAACACGCCGATGAAATAGGTCTGCCCCGGGCTCGATAAAAAAGCCAGCAGGAAACCGAAACTGAGGAATCGGGGGTGCGTACGTGCGAAGTGCCAGTAGTCGATTAGCATTTAGTCAGATTTAAAGGAGGTGTTAGGGATAATGCTCAGCCGAGCAGTATTCTGAAGCGCGCACATTACCAAGAAAGGCATATAAAGACTATCCCGGAATCAGCATAACTACCCAACTGATTTCAATTTCGACAGGGTTTTATAAATGCACTCAAATAAGTCGATTATTTAAAGTAAAATACCGACCAGAGAAATCAATTCAGCATACGGAGTAACACGATGCCTGGTGACCCGCAGTACAAACCGCCAACAGATGCCGCCGAGCGACGGGCCGCAATACCGATAGTCTGTTATGAAGTCGACCAGCTACCGACCTGCGACATGCCGCTATATGAACGAGCACGCATGGATATGGAAAAGGTTTCCGAGCTGAAAGTAGAACCGCGCGATGGCAAAACCTTCGAAGTACCGGCTGGCCACTTCTTCCGCATTGTCAGCGTCGAAGGCTCGCAGGTTGGGGATCTTAACCTGTGGAACGCGAACGACCTTTCCGAGCGATTTTTCAGCGGTAAAACGCGCCAATTGCACGCCACTCATGTCAGCACCGGTGACCGCCTGTGGAGCACGATGCCCGGTTTGAGGCCGATGGCAACCATCACGCATGACACGCTCGACTGGTATGGCTGGGACGAAGACGGTGGCGGCGTACACGATGTGATCGGTACCCGTTGCGACCCCTATACCAACTTCATGCTCAAGGGTGTTGACTATCATCATTGTTGTCATTCGAATCTGACCCGTGCGCTGGCAGAAGCAAAAGGTATCCCTCCCAACGAGGCCGAGCCGCATATTCACGACGTGCTCAACGTATTTATGTGCACCGGTTTTACGCGCGATACCCATCAATACTTTATGAAGGCGAGTCCGGTTCGTCCTGGAGATTTTATTGAGCTTTTTGCCGAAATCGATTTGTTCGGAGCATTGTCTACCTGCCCCGGCGGCAACTGTGGCAGCAGCCATTCGGATGATTCGACACCCTGTTACCCGCTGTTGGTAGAAATTTTTAAACCCAGCGAAGGGTCGTTAATCGACTGGAAACCCCCGGCCCGCAATGGTTATAGCGGTATAGCAGATGAATAAACCAACTAATCCAGCACAATTAGGTTTCGACCCCGACAGACTGCAGCGTATCAACGCAATGATGGCGCGTTATGTAGCAGAGGGTAAAAGCGCGGGTATGTTAACCCTGGTCAGTCGTAAGGGGAAAATCGCTCACCTGGCGACCAATGGTTATATGGACATCACCGCACAAACGCCGATGCGCGAGGACACCATTTTTCGTATTTATTCGATGACCAAGGTGATAACCAGCGTCGCCCTGATGACCCTGCTGGAGCAGGGGAAATTTCAACTTGACGATGCCGCCTGCCGCTGGATACCTGCGCTTAGGACACTCAAGGTGTATCGAGGCGAAGGCAAGTTAGAAGCGCTTGAACGAGACATTACGATCCGTCAGTTGCTCACCCATACCGCTGGTTTTACCTACGGGTTCGAACCCGACAGCAATCCGGTCGATAAAATGTACGCCGAAACCTGGGGTGACTCCAGTTCCAAAAAGACCCTTTCGGAATTACTCGAAAGCCTGTTTAAACTGCCACTTGTTGCCCAACCGGGTACTCGATGGCATTACAGCATCGCCGCCGACATTTGTGGCTATCTGGTAGAGCTGATGAGCGATATGCCATTTGGCGATTACCTGCAAAAAACTATTTTCGCGCCACTCGGCATGGTCGACACCGCTTTTGAAGTAACGAAAGACAAGCTTGATCGTTTTGCCACCTTATATGGCTGGAGCGAAGACAACCCGTTAACCGCGCTCGAAGCAGCGATGTCTTCACCGTTTATCCCACCCGCAGCCATGGATTCGGTACCGCTGCAATCCGGTGGTGGCGGTCTCGTCTCCACCGCTACAGACTACTGGCATTTTGCACAAATGATGTTAAATGGTGGTGAATTCGAGGGGAAGCGTATTATCGGTCGTAAAACCGTCGAGTGGATGACGACGAATCATTTACCCATCGATTTATTACCGCTCACCTTTAACGGCATAGTACCGCAAGCTTCTAAAGCCTACGGCTTCGGCTTAGGTTACTGCGTTAATCTAGATCCAGCGAATGCTGGCACTCTGGGTTCGCTCGGCGATTTCGGCTGGGGTGGCCTGGCCGACACCTACTGCTGGATTGACCCAAAGGAGCAATTAATCGGTATTTTAATGCAGCAATACAGCCCATCGCTCACTCACGCTGGACGTCGAGATTTTCGTAACGCGGTTTATCAGGCTCTTGTATAAATGCTCTCGCGGTGGCGTAGAGCGTTATTCGGTTTGATCATCTATCCCTTTCTTCGATTTTCGCTTTTCCCTCTGCGAGCCCTGCGCCTCTGCGAGAAAAATCTTTTAACTCCTGCTAACACCACGCACAAACCGCCAGGCAGTCCAATTACCGAGTAAGGCAATAGGTACAAAACCGGCAAATAACCAGAAGGCGACAGTGCGCATGCCCTCGTCGCTGATGTCTTCGCTCACTCCCAGGCTGTTAGCGACTAATCCGGCTAACGCCGCGCCGAGTGCGAAGCCCGTCTGTTGCGTGATCGGCAGCAGTGAAGCCGCGCGATCTTTTTCATCCGTGGAAGCTGCGCCGATAATGCGCTTGATAATAAACCCCCACATCATACCGAACCCGACATTAGAAATAATCACGATTAAAGCTATTGCCCAGATCGGTCCTCTTGGCAATACGAACGCCATACCGACTAATCCGATCACTACCAATGCGCTGCCTCCGCGAATTAATCGGGCTTCATTTCCAGGGCTGGTACCGGAAAAAGTTATTGCTGCCGTTCCCCAGGCCAATGTTTCTAGCATGACAACGGCACCGGCTTCGAATGGAGTCATGCCGTAAAGCTTAATCAGAATCAGCGGTCCATACACGACAAATGTCATAATGCAAAGGCATAGTAATAAAGTAGTTAGCACGCCATTGCAGATGGTATGTGATAAATTGGTTATATCAAGTGGCAGCATACGTGCCGATGTTGCGGCTTTATCCCGAAAAACAAAAAATAACAGGGAAAGACCACCGAGCATTACCAGAAGCGGAGAAAATACTGGATCGAATTCTGCACCGGCCATCGACACCATCAGGATCGAGCCAGCGAGAAACAGCAATCGTACCATCGGTATTCGTTCCGAATTAAAATTCAGCTCCTCGTTTTCGTTCGCCAGTAAAATACGAATCGCCAGCATTAACAATAGCGCCTGTAAGGCAAATACCCAGTAGGCGTATCGCCAAAGTCCCCAGGTTGCAAAAGCACCACCAATCATCGGACCGCAAAACGCCGAAATCATCCACACGGTGGAAATGCAGGCAACAATTTTGGGTACGAACCGATTCGGGAAAAAGCGGTCCTGCGAAATATAGACCAGCGCAACCAGGCCACCACCACCCAGACCCTGTAGCGTGCGCCCGACCAGGATGACCGGCATACTCGGCGCTAATGCGCATACCACGCAACCAATCCCATAGATCAGCGCGGCGCGAATCATGGTCGAACGCAGACCGTGTTTGCTCACCAGTAAACTTACACTTGCACCGGCGGTAATCGATCCCATCAGGTAAAGCGCGAAAGTCCAGCTAATCAGGTTGAGGCCACCGACCTCCTCAACCGCACTCGGCATGGTAGTGGCTGTCAGCATAGAATTTGCCGCGTGCAGCCACACAGCTAATACCAGTGTGGCGAGTTTAGAGGCGTATTCGCGGGTTAAAATTTCGCTCCAAAGAACGGCTGTTTGAGCGGATTGGTGCATCGGGGTCCAACATATGTAAACTTGAAGTCGGGTTGATGCTACCAGTTAATGGACTATTGACGACAGCTATAATTGAAGCTCGATGTTTTAACCACGCTGCGTTGTTTTCAGCACCTGCATGGGATTTCAAATTTTAGATCCCGCGACATATTCTTCATCCGCGTTTCTCATAAATCTTGTATAACACAACTACAGGCAGCACCGTCGAGATGCTGCCTGTCCGAGGTTTATTCGGCTGATTTAGTACCGCAGGAGCTGATTCCCAGTAAAGCATAGGGAGGACACCAGCCAATTGCCGAGGTTCCAAGCATTACGATGCCTACGACCAGTGCAATGATACCCATCGTACCAGTCACCATACCCAGGGCATAAGCAGCGATAGCAGCAATTCCCACAATAGCCCGGATTGAGCGATCAATAGTACCTACATTTTTATTCATGTTAATAACTCCAGTTAGATTAAGACTGGAGTATATGGCCGTTACCTTTAGGCGTCAGTGACAATGTCACCAACAGGGGGAAATATTACTGCTGAGCGAGATCCAAAATTGCCTGACTATCAATAATCTCAATGCTGCCCCGACTTGATTTGATCAGCCCACGCAGTACAAAATCCCGTAAAATACGGCTGACAACTTCTCTTGAACTACCTACATCGGCTGCAATATCAGCATGCGTTTTATTTATTGTCGACTTACCCTGATCCAGGCTTTTAACAAATTGCTCAGCCAGGCGCACATCGATGCGTTTAAACGCGACCTCCTCTACGACAGAGATGATATCGGACAAGCGGTGAGACAACAATCTGAAGATAAATCGTTGCCATTCGTCGTCACGACAAAACCAGTCTTTTACATTCGCAGGATTAATCAGCAGACCTCTTATAGCAGTTTCTGACACTGCCATAGCGGGGAAACTGTCCTGATTCATAATACAGGAAGCTGTCAGTACGCAGCTTTCACCCCCATAAATACGATACAAAGTCACTTCACGACCTGCAGGCGACAATTTATATACCCTGCCAATGCCTTCAATAACCAACGCCAGGTGTGCGCAAATCTGCCCCTCGTCACATATCGCTGCTCCGGCCGGAAGTTCGACGTATTGGGCCTGTGCAAAAAACATTTCGATAAATGCTGGATTGCAGCGCTTAATAAATGGAAAAAGCTGCTTAAACTCTGATTGTCTGGCAGGAGAGATCATCGGTAGTATGATATAGAGTCTGGCTCCAATAAAATTCTCGCATTCGCGGGAATACGGGAGTTAATAAGGCTCGGGGTCAGATCTAGCTTTTAGCCTTTTGTAGAATACTGCGCTGAAGATGCCTGTAGATAATCACCTTCGCGGCTCATGACCTGGATCGGCGTGGCGATGCTGGCGATACGGTTGGCGGCCAGGCTTTGGTCGATGCGCTTTCGCACCTTGTCTACCTCGGCCATTTGCATCTTCTCGATATTCCGCAGCCCGTTTCCTCGTTGACAAAGGCGCTATCGCCGGGCGTCAACGTGAGATACTCGTGCGCCGCCGGTTCGTTCGCCACCGCGCAGGGGAGGTTTTAATTTGTTCGATGATGACGATTTCGTCTTCGTACTCAAGCGGCGACAGGAAAACCCGGCTTAGCGTCCCATTTAATAATCATACAAAGACTTTATTGTCTTCAATATTTGTTGGTCGAATAAATTCGACCCTACAGGTATATCTCTACTCGGTTGTTATGGCTTGTCGGTCTAAAATTTACTCAAAAGCCACCGCAGCATCTTGCATCCACAGCATCAAATAATTCGCAAAACTACGGCGAAATATAACTTCGAAACCATCACCTTTGCGCATTGGCGCAAT
>CAXMRQ010000182.1:0-10134 GCA_964196115.1 uncultured Gammaproteobacteria bacterium | reverse complement strand
TGATTTTGGACGTCCGAAGGACGGCCCCGAAGGGGCGGGGCAAGGATAGCCCGAGCAATCCCTCTCCGCAGCTTACCATTACAAATAACAAAGCCCCGAAAAGGGGCTTTTAAGTTTGTAACAGGACTATCGCAATAAATCTTAATTGTCCAGTGAATGCCTATGGGTCTACTTAGTTGTAGCCAAGCATGGCAATATTATCTAAATTTTCTTCTGACTTTTCATTACGTTCAAAATTGGACAAATTTTCCTGGTTTCGTTGTAGCTGATAATAGTCACGTTCAGCGGTAGGATCGTCAGTTGAAGGCCAGGGTGGTGAAATCAAAGATTCAAATCTTGTCGGTTGCATCGTATTCTCCGGGGATGCTTGTGGATAAGAAATTGTTTGCGTCCAATATCTTACACAATATAATTTAGGTTCTACTTCGATAAAGTATAGTAACGTTATGATGTATAAGGGAACAAGGTGAAATTGTTAACATTTGATTAAGAAATCTATATCTCTAATACCATTCTGTTTAGAAATTATAATCGGTCTAAGATTAAAATATCCTTTCGACGAAATAGGTATTCTTAGAGTAATAATATATAGAAACTCGCCTGGACAATATGTTAGTAAATACGACCAGTGCACTGAACCCAGTTATTGAATCTGATAATTTAATTCAACCTGTCCTGATTAATGTTTTGCGCCAATTAGACGCGCCCGATTAATTTTTAGATTTTGTTGCCGATCATGATGCGAGCAACTCATTCGTTCGTCAATGATCCGATAAATAGACGAGTGCGGGTGTGTGCCTGACTTTATGAGCAGGCTCTAGTTAACATAACCTTTAGTTAAAGTTCGTTCAGCCTCTCGCCGAAAAGATCCATCTGTCCACCCGATTCGGTTAAATCATAAAGTCGCACCCCGATACCTAGCAGTCTGACCGGGATTTTTCGGCGTTGCCATGCCTTTTTACAAAGCATCGCAAGATCCCCTTCGACGGGCTGGCAATGCAGACGTTCTACTGTAGTCTGGTTGAAGTCGCGAAATTTCATTTTCAAAAAACTGTTGTGAATTCGATAATCATCGTCGAGTTTTTGCATACGTTTGTTCAGCGAAATTATCAATTCTGGGATTTTTTGAAGGCAGGATGAAAGATCCGGAAGATCCTCAGCGTAGGTGTTTTCGACGCTAATCGATTTCCTGCGCCATTCAGATACGACCTGTCGATTATCAATTCCATGCGCCAGTTTATAAATGTGTTCGCCAAAACTACCGAATAACTCGACGAATTGAAATACGCTGTAGCGCCGAACATCTTCGCAGGTTTCTACTCCAAGCTTTTGCAGTCGTTTAGCAGTAACTTTGCCGACACCCCAGAGTTTCTTTACCGGCAATTGTGCTATAAAAGAATCAACTTGATCGGGTGTGATAACATATTGGCCGTTGGGTTTATTCCAGTCACTGGCTATTTTGGCCAGAAATTTGTTTGGCGCGATTCCAGCAGAAACTGTGATGCCCACGGTATCGCTAATACGCTGTCGTATTTCCTCTGCGATTAATGTCGCGCTGCCCTTGCACTGAATGCTTTGCGAAACGTCGAGAAACGCTTCATCGAGAGAGAGCGGCTCAATCAAATCAGTATAATCGGCAAATATACTATGCATTTGCCGCGACGCCTCGCGATAAATCGACATTCGTCCTGGCATCAAAATGAGATCTGGGCACCTTTTAATAGCTGTTGCACTAGCCATCGCCGAGTGAACACCAAATTTTCGTGCTTCGTAGCTGGCAGTAGCAACCACTCCACGACGGTTTGCACTACCTCCGACCGCAATCGGTAGACCCTTTAGTGCCGGATTGTCACGAACTTCCACTGCTGCATAAAAACAGTCGGCATCGAAATGAATTATCTTGCGTTGTGGAGGCTGAAAATTAGGTTCGACGAGCATACTTACATTAATCCGCTTGCTTCCCGTTCCGGGCTGGGTAAAAATTGGCCCGACAAATGGAGACCGGGAATCTAATGACTGAAAAAGTATTTTATCAAGACAGTTACCAAAAGACACACTGCAGCAAAGTGAGCGCGGTAGAAGAAGGTGGTGTTGTACTTGAATCCACAATTTTTTATCCGATGGGGGGTGGACAACCCGGGGATACAGGCACTCTGCGCATCGACGGTATCGATTATCATGTTACCGATACGCGTTATTTTTCGGATCGAACAGGCATTGTACATTATCTCGACGTGGAAGATTTATCAGGAATTCGCCCAGGAGAAACGGTTGATTTAATTCTCGACTGGGATAGGCGTCATCGTTTGATGCGTATGCATACCAGTATGCATCTGATATGTTCGCTGATAAACGCGCAGGCGACCGGCGGATCGATCGGGGAATACGAGAGCCGTATCGATTTTGACCTACAGGGGCAGGTGATTGATAAGGAACAGCTCACCGTGGCGATGAACGAATTGATTCAAAGGGGTTTAACGGTAACTGTTGGTTTTATCAGTGATCAGGAGCTGGAACAAAATCCGGGCCTGGTACGAACTATGTCGGTACAGCCACCGCAGGGACAGGGCGAAGTGAGGACAATAAACATAGAAAATACAGATTACCAGCCCTGTGGCGGAACCCATGTTCAAAATATCAGTGAAATCTGTGAAGTCGTAGTTAGTAAAATTAAGAGCAAGGGAAAACAAAATAAACGCATTACATTGGCGTTGGTCGCCCCCTGATCTATTGATAAATTTCGTGCTAAAATGCCGATTCTCTACTATTAAGAGTTCGTATTTACCAACTTTACCGGAATACCAAAAAATTTAAATGGAACAAGCTGTTAATAATTTTCGTCGGCAGGCCCAGGTCGCCTGTAGCCAATGCAGTCTGGTTGAACTTTGTCTGCCAAAAGGCTTGACCTATGAAGAACTGGAAATATTTGAGCAAACTGTGCACCCTAAAAAGCCACTCAAAAAATCTGAGTATCTGTACCGTGCAGGCGAACTAATGAGCTCGCTGTATACGGTTAAAACGGGTGCGTTCAAGGCAAATATCGATAGCGCCGATGGACAGGAAAATATTGTCGGATTTTTTCTACCGGGTGAATTAATCGGACTTGATGGAATAGCCTCCGGTGAGTATCAATGCGACATCATTGCACTCGGCGATGCCCATGTATGCCAGTTACCCTATCAGGAATTCCAGCGTATCTCGAACCAGTTTCCGATTTTACGCGAAGAAATATTGTCGATCTCCAGCAGTAATATGACAACGGCACAAAAGATGCTGTTTTTTATCGGTAAAAGACCGGTTGAGGAACGCCTGTCGATGTTCCTGGTCGGCTTATCGCAACGTTTCGGTGCCAGGGGGCTGTCCGAACTTCGCTTTCAATTATCGATGAGTCGACACGACATTGCCAATTATCTCGGTATGGCGCCTGAAACAATCAGTCGGCAGTTTAAAAAGATGCAGAACCAGGGTTTGATATCGATTAATAACAGGGATATTACGATAAACGATCAGTCGGCACTTCTTGCCTCCGTTGCTAGCGCTGTTTCCAACGAGATAGATGTATCGGGTCTTTAGATCAACTTAGGGCGCCTTTGATGGCCTTCATTCGTCTGACGATAGGCATCGAAAACCTTCGCAATACTGCTTAGGAAAAATAGGCCGGCTGACGTAATGCTAATTAGCTGCGAATCTACTTCAATGAGATTGTCATCAACCAGTTGCTCTAGTGCGCCGAGTTCCCAATCAAAATAATCATCGAAAATGATGCCAAAATAATGCTGAATCTGGTTTTTGTCGATCTTACCTCCACACATTATTTGCATGATAATAGCCTTACGAATACTGTCGTCGAGTGACAGGTGGGCCCCTTTTATGACAGGTAGTCTATCTTCATTAATGAGACGATAATAGTTGTCCAGGTCTCGCGCATTCTGATAATGAAACGCTTCGAATGAACCGATTGCACTGACACCGATACCGAGTAGGTCGCAATCTTTATAAGTGGTATAGCCCTGGAAACTTTGGTGCAGAGTTTGTTTTGACAGGGCGACAGTCAGGCCGTCGCCGGGTTTTGCGAAGTGATCCATTCCTATATGCAGGTAGCCAGCCGCCTGTAGTTTTTCTGCTGTTAATTGATAAAGCGCGAATTTCTCCTCGGCATTGGGTAAGTCGTGCTCATTGATGTTTTTTTGTGCCGGAAATGTGTCTGGCAAATGGGCATAACTGTATACAGATAAACGGTCAGGGTCGCAATCGACTATCCGGTCTAGCGTGTCGCTGAAGCTTTGTCGAGTTTGTAGTGGCAATCCGTAGATAATATCGACATTGATCGACTGGAAACCGAGAGAGCGAGCCTGCAAAATCAGTTCACGGGTCAATGACTCAGGCTGGATGCGATTGACTGCCTTTTGTACCTGTGGATTAAAATCCTGTATGCCGAGACTGATACGATTAAATCCGAGCCTGAGCAATTGTAACAAGTATTGGTAGCCGACTGTGCGGGGATCAATTTCGATCGAATAGTCGCGATCTTCGTCTGAAACCAGAGCAAAATAACGGTGTAGCTGATGCATTAATTGTTCTATCCGATCAGCAGTGTAATAGGTTGGTGTGCCTCCGCCGAGGTGGAGCTGGAGCACTTTTCTATCCCAGTCGGTAGATTCGCCGTGCATGCGGATTTCGCGGAACAGGTAATCCAGGTATTCATCTGATTCCTGCTGATTATTGGTCACAACCTTGTTGCAGCCGCAGTAAAAACATAGTTGTTGGCAAAATGGTAAATGAATATATAAAGATATGTCGCGTGGCAGGAAGGCGCCATTACCATCCAGTGCGGCTACGCTGTAGTCGTTGGCATCTACGCCCTCATGGAAATCAACCTCGGTCGGGTAGGAGGTATAACGAGGCCCTGTAGTATCGTATTTATTTATCGTGTCGACATCGGGAAGGGTCTGGTTTTTGTCGTCAGGAATCATATTATTGCGCCTTCAATCTAATCAGGTTGCTACCGGGTATTGGTGCGATACCGTTAATCCGCCACTCGCCAGTTTCTAGCTGAACTATCCATTTTCCGCTACGCAGCTGTGGAAGATCGCCGAGGTATTGATCTGTGGCGATGTGCTCTAACATTAAATGAACATCCTCACCTGCGCGGGTAGGATGGAGAAATCTTAGTGAGAGAACCTTCGGTAAGTTAAACGCCTGTTGATAGGAAAGAGATAATTCCAGTCGGTTTAATTCAGGCATTAACTCGATTTCGGCTCCAATGCCGAGCCTGTTAGCCATCTTGTCGCGTTCTAATACCCGATTGATTTCCTTTCCCTGCTTATGGTAGTCGTCGAACACCAGACCATCATCACTGTCGATCGCCAGCCATAGCATCAGAAATCCGACCAGTACCGAGCTCAATGGTATCGCAATTATCATCCATACGACTGGTACCTGTCGCCAGGAGGGGAATGCAGATTCATTATTCTGGATCATGGCAAATATTTCGATGTGATCAGTATTTTCATTGCTTAAGGATTCACAAATTTAGCATCAGATACGATGAAGATTGAATTGTCATCGAGCGCCTGCAGATGAAATTGAATCGTATGGACACTGGAATGAAGTGAGCTAGCTTTGGCAATTACGCGTAACTGGAATGTATTTACAGCGGCTGCCGCTACTAGCAGTGGCCCATCGTCGAGCTTTAGATTAGCACTTTCGAGCCCGGCGACTGATAATTGATACTGATGCTGATTTCGGTCCTTATTGAGAATTTTAAGGCTATAGTGATTTTCAATATCACCGTTTGCCAGTTCCCGGTACAGCACATTACGATCACGGCTGATGTCAAGTTCAACAGTATTGCGTGTTGTGAAGCCGTGAATTAATAGTCCAGTTGCGAAGCATAAAATCAGTGCGTAGATAATAACGCGGGGTCGCAGTAAATGAGATTTTCCGCTAAGCAACGTGTTTTCAGTGGTGTAGCGAATCAGCCCTTTGGCATATTTCATCTTATCCATGATGTCGTTGCATACGTCAATGCAGGCGGCACATCCAATACACTGATATTGCAAGCCATGACGAATATCAATACCAGTAGGACAGACCTGTACGCAAAGCTGACAATCGATGCAATCACCGAGACCGAGTTCACCGGGATCGTCTCGTCGGCGACGTGCGCCGCGTGGATCGCCACGATTTTTGTCATACGAAATAACCAGCGTATCGTTATCAATCATCGCGCTCTGAAAACGTGCATAAGGGCACATATAAATGCATACCTGCTCGCGCATCCAGCCGGCATTGCCATAGGTAGCAAAACCATAGAAGATAATCCAGAATGTTTCCCATGGCCCGGTAGAGAATGACAGCAGTTTTGCACCGAGTTCTATAATTGGTGTGAAATAACCGACAAAAGTGAAGCCGGTCCAGGCTGAAAACAGGATCCAGATGCCATGTTTGAGTCCTTTTAATATTATTTTCTGTTTCATCGCCCCCTTATTGTCCAGTTTCATACGCTTATATCGCTCTCCCTCGATTAGGCGCTCAATCCACAGGAAGACCTCGGTCCAGACGGTTTGCGGGCAGGCGAACCCGCACCAGAGACGTCCTGCCAGTGCGGTAAAAAAGAACAACGATAGCGCGGCGATGATTAGCAGGCCGGAAAGGTAGATAAAGTCCTGTGGCCAAAGGGTTAAACCGAAGATGTGAAACTGGCGTGCTGGTAAATCGAACAGAACGGCCTGTTGGCCGTCCCAGCGAAGCCAGGGTAGTCCGTAATACAACCCCAGCAATATTGCCACTGCCAGAATGCGCAATGAGGCAAACATGCCGCTGACCTGGCGCGGATAGATTTTCTGTCGTTTGGCGTATAGCTCCTGCCGTAATGTAGGCTCTCCCTGTTTCATCGCTCTTTATCTGTGCTGTGAGTGACGGGTCTTAAAAAAAACAGGCATATCGAGACATTGGCAATCCCGATAAACCAGAAGAAGAAGAAAGCCAGGCTATAGCCACTCAAACTGTTATCTGGGTCGAGACCAAACTGATCGAGAAGCACCGTCGGGTCAATCCAGGCGAATATCAATCCACAGGCTATCCCCGCACTTAAAAATGAAGACCAAATTAGGGCGATTATGACCTGGCGAAGTGGAATTCCGAGCATCAAATATACCTTTATGGCGGTCCCGATAAGCTAAGCAGGTAAGCGCTCAACAAATGAATTTGATTCTCGCTTAGCAGGTCTTTGTGTGCCGGCATTGCGCCCTGTCGGCCCTTGCTGATCGACTCGCTGATCGCGGCCTTGCTACCGCCGTATAACCAGTCGCTGTCGGTCAAATTTGGCGCTCCTATGATTGGATTGCCGGTTGCATCGGCACCGTGACAGGCCACACAAAACGTCTTAAATTTTAGCTCTCCTGCCTTCGCTGCCTGCGGATTATCAGATGTCTGCTGAAATCCATAAAGGTACTCGGTTACTTCGCTAACGCCCTGTTCGCCCAGCGGCGCAGACCAGGACGGCATCATGCCATTGCGTCCGTTGGTAATCGATAGTTTGATCGTTTCTCCATCACCACCATATAACCACTGGTCATCACGCAGGTTAGGGAAGCCGATAGTACCCCTGGCATCGGTGCCATGACAGATCGAGCAATTGGTTGAAAACAAACGTTTTGCGGTACTCAGCGCATTTTTGTTTTGACCTAATTCAGCCAGGCTCTGGCTGCCATATTTTTCGTATAGGGGGGCGTATTGACTGTCGGCATCTGCCAGTTCCTGTTCGTATTCGCCAATTTCGGACCATCCCAGTAAGCCCTGGTAGCTGCCCAGTCCGGGATAGAGGATCAGGTAGCCAAAGCCGAATACGATGGTGATATAAAACAGGTTTAACCACCATTTCGGAAGCGGGTTGTTAATTTCCCGCAAGTCCTCATCCCAGACGTGATCTGTGACTTTGCCTTCTTCGCCAGGCTCTATCTTACGAGAATTGTCAAAGGTGAGATAAAAACACCAGAGCATACCTAGTAAAGTGGGGATGGCGATATACCAGTTCCAGAATGAATGCGTAAAATCAGCCATGCTTGTGTCCCTCTGGAACAGAGTTCGATTTGACGTTGTCGATATCGTCATCGACAACGAGACGAGCCGCGTCATTAAAATCATGCTTACGACCTGGACTCCAGGCCCAGACTATAATGCCAATGAAAACAATAAACAGCAGGACGGTCAGTGTTATATCAATATTCAACATGGCTTTATCTCCTCTGTTTTATCGAAGTGCCGAGGTTTTGCAGATAGGCGATCAGGGCATCTACCTCGGTCTTGCCATCTAGCGACTTCCTGGCGGCCTTAATTTCGGCTTCACTGTAAGGGTGTCCGAGCATTGCCAGTGCTGACATTTTTGCCTCGATATCACTGCTATCGAGTTTACTCTCCAGTAGCCAGGGGTAACCGGGCATGATCGACTCAGGGACTACGTCGCGCGGATTGTTTAGATGGATGCGATGCCAGTCATTGCTATAGCGCCCACCAACGCGCGCCAAATCGGGACCGGTGCGCTTTGATCCCCACAAAAACGGCCGATCATAAACAAATTCTCCGGCGACTGAATAATGTCCGTAGCGTTCAGTTTCGGTTCGAAAAGGGCGAATCATTTGTGAGTGGCAGGAGACACAGCCTTCGCGAATATAAATATCACGGCCGCTTAGCTCCAGCGCAGAATAGGGCTTCAGCCCTGTTACCGGCTCGGTAGTGGATTTCATAAAAAACAGCGGTACAATTTCAACCAGTCCACCGACGCTGATCACCAGCAGTACGAATAGCACTAGTAGGCCAGTGTTTTTTTCAATCGCTTGTTGTAACGACATATTCAATAGCTCCTAGTGAGTCGGTTCTGGGATTAGCGCTTCATGGCGGCTACCACTACGCACGGTTTGAAAGATGTTATATGCCATTAACAGCATGCCGGAGAGATAAATCAGGCCGCCCAGTAAACGAATCAGATAATAAGGGTGCATGGCATCGACGGTTTCGACGAAGCTGTAAATCAGGGTGCCATCTTCGTTTACCGCACGCCACATCAAGCCTTGCATGATGCCCGAAATCCACATTGCGGTGATGTACAGCACGATGCCGATAGTCGCCAGCCAGAAATGCGTATCGATTAGTTTGACACTATAGATTTCGCGGTTAAACAGTCGCGGTATCATATGGTACATAGCGCCCATGGATATCATGCCTACCCACCCAAGCGCCCCCGAGTGCACGTGTCCTATGGTCCAGTCGGTGTAATGCGATAGTGCATTGACCGTCTTGATCGCCATCATCGGTCCTTCAAAGGTCGACATACCGTAGAACGAAACCGATACCACGAGGAATTTCAACACCGGGTCGGTACGCAGTTTGTGCCAGGCGCCCGATAGCGTCATGATGCCGTTAATCATGCCGCCCCAGGACGGCGCCAGCAGTATTAACGAGAAAACCATGCCGATCGACTGCGTCCAGTCGGGCAACGCGGTATAGTGCAGGTGATGCGGGCCGGCCCAGATATAGGTAAATAGAATTGCCCAGAAGTGCACTACCGATAGTCGGTAGGAATAAACTGGTTGGTTTACCTGCTTCGGAATAAAGTAATACATGATGCCGAGAAAACCGGCGGTGAGGAAGAATCCGACTGCGTTATGGCCGTACCACCATTGTACCATTGCGTCTTGCACACCGGCGTAAACCGAATAAGATTTGGTCAGTGAAATCGGAAAGGCCAGGCTGTTAAACACGTGCAGGATAGCCACGGTTAAAATGAAGGCGCCAAAAAACCAGTTGGCGACGTAAATGTGTTTGATTCGCCGTCGCATCAGAGTACCGAAGAAAACCACCGCGTAGGCTACCCATACCAGCGTGATCAGTATGTCGATTGGCCACTCGAGTTCGGCGTATTCCTTGGAGCTAGTGATTCCCATAGGCAGGGTGACCACGGCGCTGAGGATCACCAGTTGCCAACCCCAGAAAGTGAAGGCCGCAAGTTTGTCGGACCAGAGGCGAACATGGCAGGTACGTTGAACCACGTAATACGAAGTTGAGAACAACGCGCAGCCACCGAACGCAAACACCACAGCATTAGTGTGTAATGGTCTTAGTCGGCCGAACGAG
>CAXMRQ010000181.1:0-82052 GCA_964196115.1 uncultured Gammaproteobacteria bacterium | reverse complement strand
ATTCCCTTTCTGGTGTCCGATCCTAGTAGGGCTTGATCGTTCAACAATCAGCCCTATTTGCTTATTATTTTTCCGCTTCGATTGTGTGGGAAAGGCTGGATTATTGCAATCGAGCAGAGGAAACAGGTGTCAGAGAGCAATTGTTTCTAATATTAGTGAAAATTGCTCTCTGACCCTTCGTCGATGCGCTGTTCGGTCGATTTGTCGAAGAGGTGAATATTTTCCGCGGCGACGGAGAGTTTCACCGATTGTGCGGACATTGCCAGGTGATGAATACCGGGCAGATTGGCCGTGAGCGCTTCCCCGCTTCCATTCAGGCTGCCGTGCAGCAGTGTATTGGCGCCCAGAGGCTCGGCGAGCGCGGCCAACAATTCAAGTGGCCCGTTGTCGTCCGGATGCAGATGCTCCGGCCTGATACCCACAAACACTTCACCTTCATAACCGCCGTTGTATGGAATCACTGACTGATTTTTAAGCCGCAACTCCCCGCCTTCAATCTGTCCGTCCATTACGTTCATGGCCGGGCTACCGATGAATTGCGCGGCGAACAAAGTTCGCGGGGATCGATACACCTCAAGCGGACTCCCGATCTGTTCGGCGACCCCGTCATTCATGACGATCATCCGATCCGCCATGGTCATGGCTTCCACCTGGTCATGTGTCACATAGAGCGTGGTGACGCCGAGCTTCGACTGCAGCTCCTTGATTTCCAGGCGCATCTGCACCCTGAGCTTGGCATCCAGGTTTGACAGGGGTTCGTCGAACAGGAATACGGCCGGTTCACGTACGATGGCGCGCCCCATGGCGACACGCTGACGTTGGCCACCCGACAATTGCCTCGGCTTACGATCCAGATAGGGCTCCAGCTGTAGCAATTTCGCGGCCTCGGCCACTTTTGTTTCGATCTCTGGTTTTGGCATCCGCGCGATCTTGAGCCCGTAGGCCATGTTTTGCCGCACCGACATATGTGGATAAAGCGCATAGTTCTGGAACACCATGGCGATGTTGCGCTCCATCGGCTCCTTCTCGTTGACCCGCTCGCCGCCGATCAGGACTTCTCCCTGGCTGACCGACTCGAGCCCGGCCACCATGCGCAACAGTGTCGATTTGCCGCAGCCGCTCGGGCCAACAATGACGATAAACTCGCCATCGGCAATATCGATACTGACGCCGTGGATGACCTGGGTCTTGCCGAAGCGCTTCTCGACGTTTTTTAGTTCTACTGTCGCCATATTATTTCTCGCTGTCGACCAATCCGCGAATGAACAGTTTCTGCATCGAAACTACGATGATGACCGGGGGAATCATGGCCAGGATTGAGGTGGCCATGATGACCGGCCAGTCCGCGGTATCGTCGCCCGACGGAAACATCTGTTTGATACCCATGACGATCGTATTCATTTCCACATCGGTGGTAATCAATAGCGGCCATAAATACTGGTTCCAGCCATAGATGAAAAGAATGACGAAAAGTGCGGCAATATTGGTGCGACTCATTGGCAGAATGATATCGACAAAGAAACGCATGGGACTGGCGCCGTCGACGCGGGCGGCTTCCGCCAGTTCGTCCGGAATCGTCATGAAAAACTGTCGGAACAGAAAGGTTGCGGTTGCCGAGGCGATCAACGGAAAGATCAGGCCGCCATAGCTGTTGAGCATGCCAAAGCCCGCAATCACCTCGTAAGTCGGTACGATGCGCACCTCGACCGGCAACATCAAGGTGATGAAAATCATCCAGAAAAAGAAGATGCGACCGGGAAAGCGGAAATACACGATGGCGAAAGCCGACAGCAACGAGATGATGATTTTGCCGATGGCTATTCCCAGCGCCATCACCAGCGAATTGAACAGCATCGTATACACCGGGACGTTGACTCCGGAAAACAGCGCTTTTTTGTAATTCTCCCAGAAGTGCCCGCCCGGCAATAACGGCATCGGCGGACTGACGATCTCCGGCTGGGTCACGGTCGACGCGACGAAGGCCAGCCAGATCGGGAAAAACACGATCAGGACACCGACGATCATGAACACATGCGTCAGCCAAAGCGCACGCCCGCGTTTCTCGACCATTCCCGCAATCGGTTCGTGATTCATTGCGCCCATCAGTAATGCACCCTCTTCTCGACGAACTTGAACTGCACCACGGTCAGGGCACCTACGATCACCAGCAGAATCACGGATTGGGCGGCCGACGAGCCGAGATCCTGACCGACGAAACCGTCGGCAAAGACCTTGTACACTAAAATGGTCGTAGCCTGTTGCGGTCCACCTGAGGTAATGGTGTGGATCACGCCGAAAGTTTCGAAAAACGCGTAGACGATATTAACCACCAGCAGGAAAAAAGTGGTGGGGGAAATCAGCGGCAAAACAATACTAAAGAATCGACGCCAGAAGCTGGCGCCGTCAATGGCAGCGGCCTCGATCACCGACCGCGGGACGGCCTGCAATGCGGCGAAGAAGAACAGAAAATTGTAACTGACGCGTCCCCAGCCGGATGCGACGACGACGAGCCCCATGGCCTCGACTTCGTTCAAAACATGATTCCAGTCGTAGCCCAATTGACCGAGATACCAGGAGACCACCCCAACCCGGGTGTTGAACATGAATAGCCATAACACGCCCGCAATCGCAGGTGCCACGGCATAGGGCCAGATCAGCAGCGTGCGATAGACGCCCGCTCCCTTGATCAGGCGATCGGCCATAACCGCAAGGAACAGGGCCGGAACCATCGATACCAGGGTCACCATCAGGGAAAAAACGCCAGTGGTCAGAAACGAGGCCCGGTAGAATTCATCGGCCAGCAGAAATTCGAAATTTCCAAGACCGACAAATTTCGTCGACAGACCGAACGGATCGGCGATGAACAGCGATTGCCAGATCGCCTGTCCGGCAGGATAAAAGAAAAAAACCGCCGAAATAACAATCTGCGGGAAAATGAGCGCCAACGGCAGCAACCAGCCTTTGAAGGTGACCAGCTTTTCCATCAATCCAGCTCGCCGGGAAACGGGGTCAATGGCGGCGGATTGCCGCCATTGACCCGCAACGACCCGCGTTGATTACTGGTTTGCCTGTTCGAAGCGGCGCAGCAGTTTGTTACCACGTTGGACCGCACTGTTCAGCGCCGTTTGAGCATTCTTGTCGCCCGCCCAGACGGCTTCCAGTTCTTCATCGATGATGCCGCGAATCTGGTCAAACGAACCCAGGCGCAGACCTTTCGAATTCGCCGTGGGTTGCCTGGCCGTCATCTGGATGACCGCAATGTCGGTTCCGGGATTCTTCTGGTAAAACCCGTCGGCCCGGGTCTTCTTTCCGGCCGCGGTGGTAATCGGCAGATAGCCCGTATCCTGATGCCACTTGGCCTGGATATCGGTTGACGACAGGAAATTCAGGAACGCGGCAACGCCCTTATACTCATCCGCTTTGTGACCGCTCATTGCCCATAGCGACGCACCGCCGATGATGGTGTTTTGCGGCGCATACTTAGACCCGGCCCAGTAGGGTAAAGGTCGGACACCAAAGTCGAACTTGGCCTCGGCCTTAATGCCGGCGTAGCCCGCCGAACTCTCGGTAAACAGAGCACATTCGCCGCCACGGAAATTAGCGCCCCCCTCGTTACGGCGTCCGGCGTAGATGAATTTGCCATCCTTTGCCCAGTCGCCCATGGCCTGAATATGCTTGACCTGGACCGGGCCATTGAATGCCAGCTCGGTATCGACACCCATAAATCCATTGTCTTTAGTGGCAAATGGAATGTTGTGATAGGCGGAGAAGTTTTCCAGGTGAATCCAGCTTTGCCAGGCAGTGGTCAACGGGCATTTGTTGCCGGAGGCCTTGAGCTTGTCGAGCACGGCGCCCACATTTTGCCAGGTCGACAGGTCCGTATCCGGGTTGATGTCGGCAGCCTTCAATGCATCCCGGTTCACCCAGAGTACCGGTGTCGAAGAGTTGAAAGGCAGCGACAACATCTTGCCATCGGTGGTGGTGTAGTAACCCTTGACCGAGCCGATATAGGCGTCAGGATCGAATTTGGCGCCGGCGTTTGCCATCACTTTGTACACTGGATTGATCGCGCCCTTGGCCGCCATCATGGTTGCGGTGCCAACCTCGAATACCATGAGGATATGGGGTTGCTCCCCGGCTCTGAATGCGGCAATGCCGGCATTCAGCGTCTCCGAGTAGTTCCCCTTGTGCGAGGCAGCCACCGTGTAATCGCTCTGGCTCGCATTGAACGTTTTTACCTGCGCGGCCACCAGTTCGCCAAGTCGGCCGGTAAAGGCGTGCCAGAATTGAATTTCCGTGGCCGCTAATGTGGTGATTGGGGATGCCAGCAAGACGCCAGCAAGCATGGTGCTGAATAGAGCTTTTTTGAACATTGTTATTCCTCCGGTTATGCGTGATTGGCCGTCGTGCGAGGGCCAAGGTCGTTTTGCCCGTATCATATTTTATCCCGTTGCCCGAGTACTATTATTAACGAAAGATTACGGGAGAAGCATTATATCGGAGAATACCTGTGTTGTGCATCCCTGTTAGGGATCGGATCTTGCGATATTGCAATATCGAAACTGAGCGGTGAAAGTGGCAACTCATAAGTGCAACTCATGGGTCGGTGTCAGGGTCACGGTCAAGTCTTGAAATGTGAATTTCTTGCCAAAAGATCAAGTTTCTAGAACTGACATTATGAGATATGTCGTTTTTCAAAATAATCCATCCGGTGAATTTTATACCTCTAATCAATTCCCTTCCGGGTACCCGATTCTAGTAGCGTAGGATCATTCAACAATCAGTCCTTTCTGCTTATTATTTTTCCACATCGATTGTGCGGGAAAGGCCGGGTGATTGCAATCGAGGGATAGCCCGCGTCGATGGTTGGACAGGTTCACCTCTTCATAGGAGTTTCCCGATACCAGACATAAAGCCCACTGGCGATGACCACACTGGCACCGGCGACGGTCCAGATGCCTGGGACATCGGCAAACACCAGGTAGCCTCAGCCGATGGCCACCATCAAACTCCATTGCATTAAGGTCGGTGCCCGCCAGTTGAAGATCACCAGTACGCTCAGGATTAGCGCGCCGAGCGCGGTTGAGCAAAAGGTCGCCGCCACCGGGTCATCCTTCGTGAACCAACCTGCCCAGCTTCTGTGATATGTATCACTAAATATTGCCGCTGTTTTTTTTTCAATCTGGCCTACTATTAATCACAGTAAACGAATATTAATCACGGATTCCGTAAAAAAAACCGAAAACTAACTTATGTTCTTCACCAAATCTGATACAAATAAGTCAAAAACCATCGAAGCACTGATTCCCATGGTCGATCTGTTCGCCGTGCTGGCGATCGTGTTCATGATTTACTCGAGCGATGAAATCATTGCCTCGCAAGAGCAAAGTCAGGAGACGATCGAGAAGATCGCTGCAGATTACCAAAAACTGCAAGAAGAAGTTGCCGCAGCCGAACAGGCCAGGCAGGAACGTCGCGATATCCTGGCACAAAATGCCGTGAAATCATTGGATGAAATCCAGGCGGAGCGAGAGCAGAAAGCGAAACAGTTGGTCACTGAATTTACCCAAATGCTGGCCGAGCAACAAAGCCAGGCTGCTTTGGAATATGAAACTCTCGTCGCCAAGTTCGAAAACGAGCACGAGCAGGAAGTGGAAAAGCAAAAGGCCGAGCTCGAAGCAGAAAAGCAAAAGGATGTGGAAACCAAAGTAGCCGAGTTGGAGCAAAAAGCGGAATTAGAAATTTCGTCGGCTAAACAAGAATTCGATCAAGTCGTTTCGGCCAAGGAGGCGCAACTCGAAACGACCACGCAGGCGATTATTGCGGCCGAGTTGAATCGCGTAAAAGATTTGTCCCAGCAGGAAGCGCAACTCGTACAACAGAATCAAATGGTAGTGGCCAAGCTGGAAATGCAACAGCTTCAACAGCAGGTGCAGGCAGCCAGGGAATCCGAGCAGCAACAGCGCGAAGCGCAACAAAACCAATCCGAGGCTCTGTCACAGCAAAAAGCGGAACTGGAAGCACAGAAACAGGCGGCGACACAGGCGGCCGCAGAGGCAGCCAAACAGCAGGCAGAAGCCGAAGCTGAACAGACACTCGCGAAAGAGCTGGCCACTCAGCAGGCCAAGCTAGAGGCACAAAAGGTGCAGGCAGCCAGGGAATCCGAGCAGCAACAACGCGACGCGCAACAAAATCAAACCGAGGCTCTGGCACAGCAAAAAGCGGAACTGGACACACAGAAACAGGCAGCAACGCAAGCAGCCGCAGAACAAGCCAAACAGCAGGCAGAAGCCGAAGCTGAACAGACACTCGCGAAAGAGCTGGCCACTCAGCAAGCCAAGCTAGAGGCACAAAAGGCACAGGAATTGGCAACGACGCAAGCAGCAGCCGAGGAATCCAGTCAGCAGACACTGGCGAAAGAGCTGGCGGCTCAGCAAGCCAGACTCGAGGCACAAAAGGCACAGGAGCTGGCACAGGCAGAAGCCGACGCACAGGAATTGGCAAAGCAAGCGGCGCAAGCCGCCTCCGAGGAAACAGAGCGCGAAGTGCTAAAGACGGCTAAGCAGCAGGCAGAGGCAGAAGTCGAAGCTGAGCACGCGCAAGAGATGGAGCAGCAGTTGGCCCAGCTCGAGGCAGAGAGGGATGCAGTCATTAAGCCGTTTCTCGACGCAGAGAAAGAAAGACAAGAGGCGCAGAGAGTCAGGGAACAGATCGTCGACAATCTTCTCGAGAACTTCAAGGACTCTGATGATGAAGTCGTGAATATAGACGAAAAGACCGGCAAGGTCAGGATCAACTTTCAGGAATCCTATTTCGTGCGGGGATCCTCCGAGCTATCGGATAGCATGAAAGATTTACTCCGGGTCATGATTCCCAAGTATGCGAGAAGCATTTACGAAAATGAAGGTGCAGCCAAACAGGTCGAGTCACTCAAGATTTCCGGGCTGACCTCGCCCATTTTCCGAGGCCGCTATTTCGACATCGGCGATACCTCTCCCGAAGGGGAAGAGGCGCGTGAATACAATTTGAAATTGAGTAACGATCGCGCACTCGCGATGTACAGCTTCATTTTCAATGCACATGAAATGGGCGAATACGAGCATCGGGCCCAGTTGAAAGCCGACCTGGGTATTGAAGCGCTGGGTTACCGGACTGCAACCCCGGTTCCCGACGAGTTGGTCGGACAAAAGGCAAAATGTCTCGAGTACGACTGTAAGAAGGAGCAGGCGTCCATTCTCGAATTTAAACTATATTCCGAACTGTAAAACTTTATTTTAATCCCTATTATGGATTAAGGAGCAACAATGTTTAAGTATGTATTTATTGGTATTTTAGCGGCAGCAGTGTATTTCGTGTTCATTTTCGATTTGCAGCTCACCAATCAAATGATCGGCAGAACGTTTATCGCCGGTATATTGAGTTGCCTGGTCGCGTTTTTGTTTTTCAAATTCGGTTTGCATTACAAAATCGCATCGCTAAACCGATTCGCGACGGCATTCTACTATTCGGTTTTCGAATACAAGAAGGTTCAAACGGCACCTTCGGATCTGGACTACGTCGACAGCGTGCGACAACAGGCCGAGGTCGCCCTTGCCGCCAACTTCGACCCGTCGCTGTCGGCTGGGCAGTTGGCGATCCCCGTTTCGCTGTATTCGGGCAAGGATTCCTATCTAGAGGAATTGCGAGCCAAGATCAAGGAAGCGGAACAGCTCAAGCTTAAATCACATCAACTCGATACTCAGGCGACCATTCTGCTGGAAAAAACCCAGGACGACATGGTGGAAAAAAACCTGGTTACCGGTGAGCAGCCGAAGCTACTCGACCGCTGGTTTGATATGGTAGATGGCACGGAAGCGATCATCGACCTGACGACCAGCGAAGTGAAGGATCAGGGCTATGGTCAGGCGCCGGATTACGAAATGATCAGCCGGATCGCGCTCGACCGGAACCCGCACTTTGGCACGACCTACAAGTTCTTCGAATCGGAGGCGATTGCCGGCGTCATGGCCCGGGCGCCCTTCATGATCATCTTGCTCGGCATTATCGGTACCTTTGCGGGATTTTACCTGGCACTGAGTCAGGGCGGAGACATCAAGGCCGGTGCTTCCGTCGCGATCGTCAGCTCGCTGGTGGGTCTGCCGACCGCGTTGATGATGGAATACATAAATACCCTGTATCCGGATCAGGCTCGATACGAACGGGGGTTCAACACGTATAAAGTCGCCCTGGAATTACTATTCAATCACGAACAAGAGCTTTTCAGTATCAGACAGGACCGCAGACAAGAAGATAAATTACCGGGGTCTTATTCGCCTGGAGATGATGATTCTTCGCGGTTTCCCAGAGAACCTAACTAACGCCTGATTTCGCGCTCTGGAATACCAGACGTAATTCCACAGGCCGGGATTGCTTTAGCCTCTGTTCCTATGTGGCTGCCCAAATTGTCATTCTAATTGAACCAGGTAAAAAGGGGCCGGAGGGATTAAATTTTAATCCCTCCGGCCCCTTTTTGGCGTGCCAGTAATATCCATTTTTCGAGCATGTTTTAATTATAATTCTTTCTCATGTTGTTCGGGACCAACTCGCACAGGCAAACCATGTTTAAGATCAGCCCCACACATCTGCTGTCAGTAGTAGATTTTTTAATGGGCAAGAACTGTTCCGAGACATCGGACCGCTACAGTTCCTTTGCATTTCCATCATCCATGGCGGTCATTCCGGCTCGGAAGCCAGAATGACGGCGTATGAGGTGTCCTGAATTATTCTTTGCCCAGGGCTGCTAGCGCATCAAGTCGCCGAAAGATTATCGCTTCTCTCTCAGGAATGTTGCGAGCGGTGGCTTGTACTGCATATTCAAAATCGCGGTGCGTGAGTAGTAGACTAATTTGTTGAGCAATATAGGTTTTCAATATCGGCTCTGCCTGCTCAAATTCTTGCTGTAACGCTTCTCGACCATCCACCACATTTAACAGATCTTCGATATCATGACTGGCGAGAGGATTTTTGTTTCCACGTCCACTGTAGGCTTCCAATTTGGTCGCTATAAAATAAGGTGGGGTAATCAGCCGAATTACCGTGCCATCGCTGAGTGTCACTTCCTTGCTATGCTCAACCTAGAAACCGCAGTTGGGCGCGAAAAAGATGTGAACGGTATTGATGTGCATGGGGAATATGAAAAACTCGTGGTCACCTTATTGGTGATGAGAGGTTTTTTAGATTTCCCAGGTGCGTCAAGAGCTTGTGCATACTTTCGTGATCTAACTGCGGTTTCTAGGTTCGAGGGTGTCGGCGTACCAGCGGTTGCTAAAGCCGAGGATACTGGCATCGTCGGGCATAAAGTCGACTTTCAGTTCGCCTAGTCGCATGCGGCAGACCACGTTATCATCGGGACTAATAACGAATCCGCGCTCATTGAGCTGCTGCTGAAACCGAACCCAATGCGAATAGCCAATTACGTGGGTGATAAGGTCTACATCATCCGTATAGCGGACGGACTCCAGTGTGGCTTTGTCGGTTATCAGCAGGCCAGTGGTGCAGCCACCGACAAAAACCACTTGCTGCAACAACTCGTCTCCCAACGCTTGAGCGACGATAACTAACATGTGTTCCAGCGCTGTGTATCGGCTCATCCGCGCAGACTTATTTTAAGTGCATCCCTGGCGATGGCTACTTCTCGAGCATCACCCAGACGGATAGCGTCAACCAACGCCATGCTTTGGTAAAGCAAATCGTCTTTCTTAGCCGCTAGTGGCGCTGACTTGTATAAAGGTGCGATCACCTGGCCACTATCACTACCTTCGGCATCAGGCCATACATACTGGTATTCTCCTACCGATGACAGTAGCCCTTCTAAGCCGGGTGCTTCAAAGCTAGTCGGCATGCCTCGTGCAACTGCGCCGGGTTTAGCCGGGAATACGTAGCGAATTCCACTGATAATGAAATCTAACAATATTTTACTATTAACGACTGGCAACTGGTTTTTGCGGTCGTGCCTGGCCAGGCCAACATCGAAGCTCCGATTTAGAGAAGCGCTGATTTCAGTTTTGCTGATACCGGTGCTTGCAGCCAAAGACCGGACACTGAAATCTGCCGGTTGCACAACAGGGTTTTGATGCAGGCTCACCAACTTCAGTAAAATTAAAATATCCTGACTTTTCATCATTATTTTTTATTCTTGACTCGTCCTTTGTCCCGGGACAAAGGACGCTATAGACTCTTACCCGGCTTCTTTCAAGGGTAGCTGGTGAGGTAAATGTAGTCGGGGGTATGGGGTAGGTAGATTCAGATCCCCCGGTCGGGCTCGAGGATGACGTTCCTTCGCGGGAATGCCGAGGGAGTGAGTTGGCGCGGTGAATTAGATTTCTGCCTTCGCAGGAAGGTCTGACTTAATCAGACATTCCCTAACGATCTAAAACTTTTTTGCAGCGCGCTGAATACCATCGAAAATTGGCCCGGCAATATGCTGTGGGAAGTTATCAGGTAAACAGGAAGACACATTATTTATTACCTGGTCTATACGGTTAAATGTATCCTCAATTATTGTCTGCATTTCTGATTCAGGGAACTTCACTTTTTTTGCTTCATCGAACCAATGGCGTGGCAACATTTTATCCCATTCATAGTGGTTGTTTTTTCCATGCAATGCCATCGCCATTTTTATTTTTTTAAATTCCAGTTGCCGCTTCGCTACAATTGGATAGGCCGAAATAACATCATAAACAGGTGTTAAGTGGAATCGACCTTGTCTCCTTATAAAAATACTAAAGTTTTTTGCATGCCCGTCTATTGCAGCCAACAACCAGAATAAAAATACTGTCTTCATGAATGTTTTTCGGTCTTTTTCTGCATGTTGTGATGAATTAAGCAGGTTCATGATATTAGCAATACCTGGGCCACCGGAGGCTTCATATTTCAAGCCCGGAGCCACTCCATTTGCCTGGCACATGTCTTCGGTTGGATGGCGAATTATCCATGATTTATCTCTTGAGAATTCCCTGTCAAAACGTGCGACTACCAAAGTTTTGACGTCCTCAAAAGTTTCGATATCGGCAGTAGGAACCGAAATTCCAAAACCATCTAAAATCTTAAGACATATCCATTCATTCTCTACACTTTCTGATAAGTCGATTCCGGCATTTTCGATTCGGCCTATTGGTAGCTTAAAAATATGCGTGGTCGGCGTAGCACCTTTGGGCTTTCGCCACTTTCCTCTAAGTTTAAGTAGGGCTGTTTTTTCCTGTGCACCTGCCAAAGAAATTCTGAAGTCCTGGCTCTCAGACATGCCTAATGGCATAGTCCTGTAGTTTCGTAGTTCTTCTGCTATTTCCTTTGTACCAATTTTTGTATATTCGATCTTTTTAACATCAACCTTAGTACGCTGATTCAGTAGTTGAATGGCTCCAACACAATCTCTACCAATATCTGATAGAAGATCAAAAGGCTGGTTTGTTTTAGCGCCAAATCTTGCCTGGATTCGATTTCGAATCTCCATGTTGTCTGGCAGTAAGTTATCGAAGTAATTGTAAACCACCTCTCCTTTGTGTTTCCTGTCTGTTAAAGGTAGTGACAGAGAAATAGGTATCGCATTCTCACTTTCGAGCCAGACGTCGAAATAATTAAACTCCTGTGCACCACTTCTTCGTTGAATATACTCTCCAACCTCATGACCGTTCATGTAAACGTATAGTGTTGGCATTACCAGATTTCACTATCGTTTAGTAAGTTATTTCGAAATTCGAGATGCATTTCTAAACCCAATGCAGCCATATATCTGAATATGGTTGCTATATGTACGCCGTCTTTACCAGATTCGATATCGGATACCATTTTCTGTGTAAGATTAAATTTTCTTCCCGCATAACTTTGTGTGAATCCGAGACTCTTCCTGTTTTTCCGGAGGACTTTACCAAGGGTTTTCGGTGAGGTAATGGGTATCATATATATCTCATTTAACTTATATTTGTTATTTTATTTTATACCTGCGCAGGTATTGTTTAATAATATATCCCTATAGGTATAATTATTAAATATACCCCTTTAGATATAAATGTCAAATATATTTGAAGGGATATATTTCTAATATGAGAGAGGGCCTTACATTTAACATTGGGTTATTGCAAATGGATTGGGGTTCTGTCATTCCTGCGGACGCTTACATGGAGGTAGGTGGTAGAGCAATGCAGGAGCAATTGCCGAGGCAGGAATCTTGAAACGGACCGAGGTGAATAAGATTCCTGCCTACGCAGGAATGACGGTGTGGGGGGGAGGAATGACGGTGTGTGGGGGAGGAATGACGATGTGATATAAAAAATTAAGGTGAAACAACCTATGCAGCGTTTTCTTCGCGCAGTCGCTCCTGGCGGTTTTGCTCTTCTATCATCGCGACTTTTATTTCTTCCAGTACCGCGTCCACATCGGCGTCGTGGGCGTCTTCTTCGAACTCACCCGTTAGTTCTACGTCGGGGTGCAGATCGCCCGCTTCGTATAGCGCCCAGATTTCGCGGGCATACTGGCTGTTGCTCAATTGCGGAGCGAACAATGCGTAGTAGTCGGTTATCTTGTTAACGTCGCGTTCAAAGAACTGTCTGGCCTGGTTGTTGGCCGCAGCATCGACCACCTGGGGCAGGTCGATGATTACCGGGCCGTAGTCATCCAGCAATATATTGAACTCTGAAAGGTCGCCGTGAATCAGCCCCGCGCAGAGCATGAGTACCAGGTAGCGGATGACGACGGCATGGTCTTCGAGCGCCTGTTCGGCAGACATGGATACGTCGTTTAAGCGCGGCGCTACCTGCCCGTCTTCGGTGGTGATCAATTCCATCAACAACACACCGTCAAAGCAGCCGTAGGGCTCGGGAACCCGTACACCGACTTTGGCCAGGCGGTAGAGTGCATCGACTTCAGTATTTTGCCAGATTTGTTCCTGCTCATTGCGACCGAACCTGGAGCCTTTTTCCATCGCCCGGGCGCGACGACTATTACGTACCTTACGGCCTTCCTGGTATTGCACTGCCTGTTTAAAGCCGCGTCGGTCGGCTGTCTTATAGATCTTGGCGCAGCGGATCTCGGCGCCGCAACGCACGACATACACATCGGCCTCTTTACCACTCATCAGCGGCCGGAGGACTTCGTCCACCAGACCGTCTTCAACCAGTGGCAGAATTCGTTTGGGAATTTTCATGGGCGCCTTATACGCGACTTGTGCCCGAGATGGAAGGGCGTGTTCGGGAATGAGGAGGCTTTACCGTTGAAACCACTATGACGAGATCCCTGATTAATTCGAATTTCAGGACTTGTTACCACGCTGCAAACGACTCTCCCGATACCAGACATATAATCCGCTAGCGATAACAACACTGGCACCAACGACGGTCCAAATGCTAGGCACATCGCCGAATACCAGGAAGCCCCAGAGGATGGCAGCCACTACCTGCACGTAAGTGAACGGCGCCAGCATAGAGGCCTCGGCCGAATGGAAGGCCTTCACCAGCATGAAGTGGCCCACTGCTCCAGCGGCGCCCATAGTGACCATCAAACCCCACTGGAAGGGCGATAACCACTGCCAGTTAAAGATCACCAGAATGCTCAGAATCAACGCACCGAGCGCGGTGGAGTAAAAGGTAGTTGCTGCGGGGTCGTCTTTGTTACGGATGATTCGTGTCATCATCATGTAGGCCGCCAGCAGTACCGCGGTGGCAAGCGGCAACAATGCACATTCCAGCCGAGGACACCAGATCCCGGCCGTGCCACCAGCAACACACCGATGAATCCGAAAGCAACCGCCATCCAGCGGCGCGGTCCGACATGCTCTCCGAGCAGCAACCCGGACAGGGCCGTGACCAGCACCGGTGCCAGAAACTGAATCGCCGCCGCATCGCCCAAAGGCATGCGCGTAATGGCGACATACATGAAGAAGGTGGCCCCTAACAGGGCAAGTGCGCGGATCAGCTGCAGGCCCGGGTGCGGATTTTAGCCTCGTCTTCCTCCTGCTCCCAGCCGTCATCGAAGGTCTCGCGCGTAAACTCGACGAAGCGTGAAGCGGCATTGCTGGTGGTGCCACGGCCTTTTAAGGGTTTGGGGGTTTGCATGTTTGTGGAATGTGGGTCTGCGCTACTATTGGGTCATGGTCCATTTTACCAATAGTTACAAACTGATACCTATGCCGAAACTGAAACCGGTTCTGCTTTGACCGCTTACGGGTGACCATAAATGTAACTTCTCGGCATTGATAACCGGGTAGATATAGGCGCTGTCACCAACCTTACCGCTCTGACTTTCGCCGACACTGCCGATAACGCTTAACAGTCGCCCCTGGCCAAAGGTAGCTGGTTCAAGGTATCCCTGCTGCTGAATAATAAATCGACCCAGTGGTTTACTGCCCAGAACCGGCCGCTGGGACGAGTCGAGCGGGTAAGCCAGTACTTCTATTCGCGTTGAATCTTTCAGATTGCGGGTGTCCAGTATGGTGCCACCCCATAGCGCGGTTTTACCTCGACTGTCGGCCGACTCGGCAATGACACTCTGCGGCGTCAAGGATTTCATCACCGCCGAGGTATCGAATACAGGTGTACCGGCACAGCCCGTCAACAGGCTGATTAAGAGTAATAGAGACAGTATCTTTGCGGACATCAGTTTTTCAAATCAGCGATGGTAAGGGATCAAGTACCCAGGCGGGTAACGCCAGGGATAACCCGGATAGTACCAGGGGTCATATCTCCAATAAGGTGGGTAGTCGACATAGCGTGGTACCTGCTTTATCGGCCATAAATAATAATGATCTACCTCGATAACGGGATACAGGTAGGGATACTCTCCTACATTTAACGTTTCGATTTTAACGACCCTACCGTTTACCGTGATTAATCGCTCACGGCTGTATACCAGAGGTTCCAGGAATTCATTGATCACGGCTATAAATCGTCCGGGACTTTGGGCGGAAGTCAGTGGTTGGCCATTATCCGACAACGGGAAGGCAATAATCGTCAAACGACTGGTATTTTGTTTGTTTTCTGGTTCCAGAATCATGCCGCCCCAGCGAACCTGTTGCGAAATATAGCTAGCCGGTTGTGCACGCACCTGCGTGACATCGGGCGAGCTATCCAGTGAGTGCCGAATTTCAACTGGAATCGACGAGCTACAGGCGGTTATCAGCATCATTAAAATTAAGCCACCCGAACGAATTGTGGTATTTATAAAAACCATATTAATTGGAAAGCTTAACGTCAGCATGGTTCCCTAAATCTATTTTAAGGGCACCTCTAAAAATGCGCTTTTTTCGCGATAGCCGCGTCAGCTCCGTGCTCGAATCCTCATGTATGTCATATACACTGCGGTTCTGTGCGCGGTGCTTCCTTGCTCTCGCGAAAAAATCACTATTTTTAGAGGTGCCCTTAAGGATAAGTATTATATAGGAACAAGAGCTGGTTTTGGCAACCCAATGGACTGGAATCGTTCCCAATCATCCTACTGCAATTCCATTATCCCTGGCGTTTATTTCGTTCTAGATTGATCTCAACTGCGGTTTATAGGTTAAACTATCACCCACGATGAATCGGTTTTTATTGGCGCAAAGTGCTGGCCGGGCTGGCGACGAACTACTGGACGATTGTTTAAATCAACTGGGTAGCATTCCGCCTGAGGCTAATTTTGGATTTTTATATCTTAGCGATCATCTGGCTGATCAGGCCGAGCCCCTCTTAGACCGGCTGAAACAGGTGACCGATATCGCTTACTGGGTAGGCAGTGTTGGGATGGCGATACTCGCCAGCCAGAACGAGTATTATGACCAGCCTGCGATGGCGATTATGCTGGCTGGCTTTAATGAAGCCGATTTCCATATACTGCCTAACTTCCGTACGGATACTGCGGCGCTATCGGGTGAGCTGGCCGACTGGTGCGGCGCAAACGACTTTAATGTCGGCCTGGTGCATGCCGACCCGGAGAATCCCGCCACCCAGGCATTATTGGCATTGTTAGACAATGACATCCCGGCGGCCTTTTTAGTCGGTGGTATTTCCTCATCGCGCGGGCGCTACGTTCAATTTGCCAATCAGGCGATGCACGGTGGCATTAGCGGCGTATTATTTTCTCAGGCTGTGCCGATTATGACTAACCTCACTCAGGGCTGTACACCAATCGGTGGTAGGCATGTTGTCACCCATTGCGAAAACAATATCGTGCATACCCTCGGCCATCGCCCCGCGCTCGATGTACTGAGCGAAGATGCCGGCGAAGTGATCGCGCAGGACTGGCAGCAGGCGGCAGGCTATATTTTTGCAGGGATAGTGAATAAAAACTCCGACCTGGATGACTACTCAATCCGGCAGATCATCGGCATCGATAGAGATTCAAAACTCTTCGCCATAGGCGACTACCTGCAACAAAATGATGAGATCATTTTTTGTCGGCGCGACGGCAACTCTGCGCTGGAAGATATGGAGCGCATGCTGTTAGACCTTAAATTGCGCCTTAACTCGCCGATTAAGGGCGGTGTTTATGTTTCATGCCTGGGTCGCGGCAGAGAGCAGTTTGGTGATCATTCGGAAGAGGTGCGATTTATTCACTCTGTGCTGGGCGACTTCCCGCTGGTTGGCTTTTTTGCCAATGGTGAGATTCACAAAAGCAGTCTTTACGGCTTTACCGGTGTGCTTACATTGTTTGTATAAACAATGTTGGGTTACGCCTGCGGCTAAGGCATCTCTCACCGTAATGTGATGTTTCAGGGTGACGTCGACGCGTCCCGGTGAAACAGCTTCCGTACTCTCGGCGATAAAGCGGGCCAAAACAGACTTGTCATGGTAAGAATAAAGAAAAATACGACAATTGGGCTATCGAAAAACGTGAACCAGTTATTATCAAACATGATCATCGACTGCGACAGGGATTCTTCCACCAGGGTACCGAGGATGAGTCCCATGACCAACGGCGCTGCACCGAAGCCATGCCGTGCCATGAGGAAGCCAACACGGAACTCGAAGGTAAGTTTCGCGACTGCGCCGAAGGTCTTTTGTCTGAGGATGCAATTCAGCAGCTATTCGACCTGGTCTGGCACATCGAACAGCGCGAGGACGCCGGTCAGCTATTCACACTGCTCGACTGGCAGTCAACCCGGACCGGACTCGGCCCGGTAGTTCCTGTCGCAATCAGGCTTTCTGGCGGTTTTTCTCCAGCCAGCCATCAACCAGTTCGACTGTGCGATCCACTGTGTCGGACCGCATTTCCTGATCGGCGGCAATGGTCTGCACCAGGCAGTCTGCCCGTTCTATGTTTTGCGCCCCGGCAGCCAGGGCCCGTGCGGCCGAGGACGGGTTCACCAGCGACAGGGCCGCGTTGGCGTACTTTTCAAAGGGCACAAGGTCATTGGCGTCTCCACCAAGGGAGACACACAGTTCCACAACCCAGTTGTAGACCGCCAGCGACTTCTCAATGTCAGAATGCACCGCCTCCTTGATCGAGCGCATTTCGTCTTTCTGCACACACCGATAGTTGCCGGTCATCAGCATGGCCCACTTCGCCAGTGGAACAAACAGGGAGTCGTACACCCTCAGCTTCACCGGCAGCTCCACTTCGCGGTCGCCGGTGTCGAAGCGTATGGCTTGAATGTCGAACGCCAGTTGCCGCAGGATGGCAGTGTGTTCGTCGGAATCGAACCGAGCGGTCTTGAAGTTCGTCGGCAGACCGACTTGCAACACGTTAACCTTCTCTGTCGGCGGCCTGAACGCCTGCGGATCCGGACTGCAAAGCGTCATCAAAGCAGGATCGAACTTATCCCACACGGAGGCGTCCGTGTAACAGTGCTTGATGGCATCTATGTCGATTGCCGCGATCCGCTTCAGGTATGTCAGTGGGGGCATGTTCATAATCGACATGCAGGGCATCTTCGCTTCAGCGATGCGATACAACAGGTCTCTGACGTCGGGAGAACGATATTGCGGCTCCTGCATGGCGAGCGCAACCAGGTCATAGTCGGCCGGGTTAACCGTTCCAGGACCATCGGCTGAAACCTCACCCGGCATCGTCTGGGTATTCAACTCCACCAGTCCTTCCACGCCCTTTACCGGCAAACGCACCCTGGCACCTTCCTTGTTGATCAGTCTGGCTTCTTCCGGGAGGCAAACAAGCTTCACCGTATGTCCCGCGAGGGCGAGCTTTGATCCCAGCAGAGAACCGTATGAGGCGCCAAGAATCAGGATTTTGTAGTTGGTTGAAATGTTATTCTCCCATATCGTTCGGATTATAAGAATTATAAAGGCTATGTTACCTGCATGCTAATTCTAGTCCCAAGAATATTTTTACACCTGTTGATATAGACTGGGTCATTCTCGGTTGAACCTAGAAACCGCAGTTGGGCGCGAAAAAGATGTGCACGGTATTGATGTGCATGGGGAATATGAAAAACTCGTGGTCACCTTATTGGTGATGAGAGGTTTTTTAGATTTGCCAGTGATGCGGCATTCCGATACGTCAATAGCTTGTGCATACTTTCGTGATCCAACTGGGGTTTCTAGGTTGAACGCCGTGCAACTTCATTATGAATCGTGGCTTCATACTACTTGCTGAAAATGCATCATGATTATGCATTTTTTTGCATCTGGATTTTTTCGAGCAGTAGGATTATTCTTTCGGGTCGGTAATTATCTTTCACATTCAGGCTCTGTCTGATTTGACTTCTGGAGGGAATTTCATGGAACGCAAGAAAGCTAGTGATTATGATCAGGAATTACTAGATCTGTACGACCAATACGCGCATAGCAGTCTCACGCGCCGGGAATTTTTCGACAAGGCGGCGAAGTATGCCGTTGGCGGCGTCACTGTTGCGGCTCTGGTCGAGGGTCTGCTGCCAAATTATGCACTCGCCAGTCAGGTCGATGCTAAAGACTCACGCATCAAGACTGAATATATCGATTATTACGCGCCCCGGGGGCACGGCAAAACACGTGGTTACCTGGCCCTTCCCTCAGGTGATCCCGGCAAGCTTTCAGGCGTTGTCGTGGTGCATGAAAACCGCGGGCTCAATCCTTATATCGAAGACGTCGCACGCCGTCTGGCGGTGGCCGGTTTTGTTGCGCTCGCACCCGACGGCCTGACCTCGTTGGGCGGTTATCCAGGCACGGACGATGAAGGCAAGGTGATGCAGAAAAAGCTCGATAAAGGCAAACTTCTGTGGGATTTTATTGGCGCGTTCGAGCATCTCAGGTCCGACTCCAATTCGACCGGCAAGGTCGGCGTAGTCGGTTTTTGCTATGGCGGTGGCGTGTCAAACGCGATGGCTGTGCAACTGCCGGAACTCGCGGCGGCGGTACCTTTTTATGGCCGTCAGCCATCCTCGGAAAGCGTCGCCAAAATAAAAGCGCCTTTGTTGTTGCATTACGCCGGTCTCGACAAGCGCATTAATGTGGGTTGGCCGGAATATGAGGAAGCACTGAAAGCGAATAACATGGAATATACTGCGCATATTTACCCGGAGGTTAATCACGGGTTTCATAACGACACTACCGCCCGCTATGACGAGGCCGCAGCAAAACTGGCCTGGCAACGGACCATCGATTTCTTCAATGAGAAACTTGCTTAAGATCGGCCGAGGTGGAGAATAGCTACTCCAGCCGGAGTTGGCTGATGACAAACGTACATCGGTTAACGTTTCTAAAAACTAGACGATAAGGATCAAATTATGAAAAGAATTAATATCAGCGTACTCGCACTCAGTGCAATTTTGTTCGCAGGCTCGGCGTTTGCAGGCAGCTGCCCCAGGCATGTGAAGGAAATAGACGCCGAGTTGGGCAATTATCCGTCACTCAGCAAATCGGAGATTAACAAAGTCAAAGGGCTGCGTAATAAGGGAGAAGCCTTTCATAAGGCCGGGAAGCACTCCGATTCCGTCAAAACATTGATGGAAGCTAAAGCTTTGTTAGGTATTTAATCTGTAGTAAAGCTAGTACTTTGGGTGTTTGATTCGAACCGATAGGGTTCGAATCAAACAGCTTTTCACTCAACTATTCTTTTTCGATTTTCTTTGGAGCTTCCGCTTTTCCCGGCTTAGTCGTTTTGGCTTTCTTAGAAGGAGCGGATTCTGTTTTAGGCTCTCCTGCCGGCCAGGCGCCAAATGGATATGGATGGGCATCGCTGTTAAAACTCAGGAATTGGAGAATCTGATAAATATAAGTAGTCAGGCCCTGCCCCAACTTACGCAGGCGTTCGTTGGTATCGCCGGTCAACAATTTGAAGATAAACTGGAATAAAATAATCGCAAATAATACGACCTCGGCCATGCGTGAAAAAATGGTAAACAACAGCATGTATAAACCACGTATCCAGGTGGATTGTTTTTTTATGTTGCCTTTTATATCGTTACTCATATTGCTCTCCTGGGTTTAGATTTACCGTTAGGGCTTCAGGTTATGCCCCGAATGTTTTGCGTTTTTATACACTCTTTTTATACTCCAGATTAAATATGGACGAATTGATCTGGCGCAAGGTTATTTTACTGTTTTTTGTTAGTATTTGTTTAACTGAATCCTGAAACCTTAGGTTCAGGTGTTAATTTACGTCGTTCCTGCCCGGGAATGACAGGGAAATGGATGGCGTTTATGAAAATTTATTGTGGTTGTAAGCTAGTACGATTTGGCTTATTACTCTCTGGCCTTTTGGGTTTTTCAGCTAGCCTGGTAGCCGATGAGGTTATCCCTCCCGATCCCGTGGAACTAATTCGTGCGGCGATGGAGCATTGGCGCGGAGTGACGTCATACTCAGATATGACGATGACGGTGCATCGTAGCGACTGGCAGCGCACGATGTCGATGCAGGCCTGGACGCAGGGCGATAAAACTTCCCTGGTGCGAGTCACCGAACCTAAAAAAGATGCCGGTAATGGCACTTTGATCCTCGATCAGAATATGTGGAGCTATTCGCCGAAGATCAATCGCATTATAAAAGTGCCGTCCTCGATGATGAATCAAAGCTGGATGGGTAGCGATTTTTCCAATAAGGACATCAGCAAGTCGACCGATATTATCGATCAGTACGATCACCGATTGATTAACAGCGAGGAAAAGGAGGGCCACTTGTTTTACACCATCGAGTCGGTGCCACACGAAGACGCGGCGGTAGTCTGGGGGAAAGAGGTTGCGGTGATCCGCGACGACTTCGTGATGATGCGCCAGGAGTTCTGGGATCAGGACAACATTCTGGTGAAAGAAATGAATTCTCTCGAAGTGGCGCTGATGGATGGCCGGGAAATCGCCACTCGTATGCGTATGAATAAGGTTGATGCACCCGACGAATGGACTGATATGGCGGTAAATTCTGTCGATTTCGACATTGAATTGGCGGCCAGCCTGTTTACCCTGTCTAACCTGCGCAACCCACGCCAATGAGCAATATCGCGCTGCGACTGGCCTGGCGTAATCTGTGGCGTTATAAGCGCCGTACCTGGTTGACTGTCGGTGCGATGGTTTTTTCGAACAGCCTGTTGGTGTTCAGCATCTCACTGCAATTCGGCAGTTACGACATGATGATCAACAATACCCTGCAAGCCTTCTCCGGTCATATTCAGGTTCAGCACGAGGCCTATTTCGACGACCCGAAAATGCGTTATGCGCTGCCTGACATCGCCGAAGTCGCCGGGCAATTACGCGATAAACTGGCGTTGCAGAGTATCAGCGCACGCGCAGCCGGTTTTGCTTTGGCTTCGAGCAATGATCGCTCGTATGGTCTGCAAATTCTCGGTGTCGAGCCGCAGTTCGAACCCCTGGTTTCGACCATTCCCGGTTTGATTAATAAGGGGCGTTACCTGCAAAACGATGGCACCGAGGAAATTGTCATCGGCTCGGTACTGGCGCGTAATTTAAAAGTCGGCCTCGGCGACGAGATCACTTTTCTCGGCAGTGGCTTTGACGATTCGTTTGCCGCGGCCGTGGTTAAGGTAGTCGGCATTTTTGAAACCGGCTTGCCGGACCTTGACCGCAGCATGGCGCAAATCAACCTGCCCTATTTTCAGCAAACTTTCGCGATGCAAAAACACGGGCACAGCATCGCCATTCGGGCCAACCATATTGACCAGACTAACGAATTGCAACAACGTATTCAGGCATTACTGGCTGAACGGGATAAGCTGGTTGTACTCGACTGGGAAGCATTGCAACCCGGTTTAAAGCAGGCGATTCAGGCCGACATGACCAGCGCCTGGTTTATGTATATTGTGTTGATTATTCTGGTGGCGTTCAGTGTGCTCAATACACAGTTGATGTCGGTACTGGAGCGCACGCGCGAATTCGGCACGATGATGGCACTGGGTTTAAACCCGGGAAACTTATCCAGGCTGGTGATGACTGAGACTTTCATGATGTCCTGCCTGGGCCTGGCGCTCGGCATATTAGTCGGTTTCGTGATTACTTATTATTTAAGCATTGTCGGGTTTTCTTACCCCGGCATGGAAGAGATGGCGGTAAAGTTCAATCTGCCTGATCGCATGTACCCCAGCGTTACTTTGCTTTCATTGGTATTAGGGCCCGGCATCGTCGCCATCGGCAGTATGCTGGCGGCGATTTATCCGGCTACGCGTTTGTACCTGTTGTTACCCATCGAGGCGATGCGCGCGGTGTGAATATACCTTTCAAAGTAATACTAACCCTGTCGTGGCGTAATCTATGGCGCAATCATCGGCGTACGCTAATCATGCTCGCGGCGATTTCGGTCGGCGTCTGGGCGATGATTTTCATGACAGCACTGATGCGTGGCATGGTCGACGACATGCTGCATCAGGGGATTCGCAACCTGCCCGGGCATATTCAAATTCATCATGCGGAATTTCGCGATGATCCAAGCGTGGTGAATAGTATCGCGTCACCGGGCGGTGAGTTACTCGGCGCACTCAACGACTCCGGCACCAAACATTGGACGACGCGCATCAAGGTGCCCGCAGTCATATCCAGCGAGCGTGAAAGCAGGGGTATTAATCTGCTCGGAGTAGAACCCGAAGCGGAGAATTTTATTACCGCTATCGGCGAACAAATCATCGAGGGCCGCTTTTTAAACGCCGATGATGACAGCGGCATTGTCATCGGCGTAAAACTCGCACAGCGACTCGAAACCCGATTGGGTAAGCGCGTCGTGGTGATGAGCCAGGATCCTGAAAATAACATTGCAGAGCGCGGCTTTAGAATTGTCGGGATTTATAAAGCGAAGGTACCCGGTCTGGAAGAATTAAATGTTTATACGGCGCGCAGTACGCTACAGAAATTGCTCAAGCTCGACAATCAAATATCTGAAATCGTCATTATCGATGAAGATTTTCGCAACGTAGAAACACTGTATCAAAAAATCAAAGCGGCAACCCCCGAAACTCTGGAGATAAAAGCCTGGTACGAATTAGACAGTTATCTGAACTCGATGCTAAATATGATGGATGGCTTCGTGCTGGTGTGGATTATCATCATTTTCCTCGCGTTGTCGTTCGGCCTGGTGAATACGCTGGCGATGGCGGTTTTTGAGCGCGTGCGCGAAATCGGACTCATCCAGGCGCTGGGTATGCGGCCGAGCATGATCGTTTATCAAATTTTACTCGAATCGCTACTATTGCTGTTAATCGGACTGTCAATTGGCGATGTACTTGCAGTCATTACGGTGAAACCGCTGGAGTCGGGAATGGATATTTCCTACCTCGCCGAAGGCATGGCGATGATGGGCGCAAGCAGCATGCTTTACCCGGCGTTGACACTCGACGATATGATTACCGCCAATGTCGTGGTGATTCTACTCGGTACGCTGACCGCCATATTACCGGCCTGGCGGGCGGCGAAGCTGAACCCGGTGCAGGCAATTAACACGACTTAACAGGACTGGACGAAATCATGAGTTCGATACAATGCAAGCAGTTGTGTAAGACCTTCAAGCAAGGTGATGAGATCATCACCGGGCTTGATCATGTTGATATCACTATCGACGAAGGCGAATTCGTCTGCCTGTCGGGTCCATCGGGTTCGGGTAAAACCACTCTGTTGAACGCTATCGGCGGTCTGGATACACCCGATAGCGGCGAAATCCACATGGATGGAATCCGTGTGGATCTGCTAGCCAAAGGCCCACTCGCCGATATGCGCCTGCACAATATCGGCTTCGTGTTTCAGGCTTACAATTTAATTCCAGTACTCACCGCGCAGGAAAACGTCGAATTCGTGATGCAGGTGCAGGGCGTAGCCACGCATGAACGGGCGCAAAAGGCGCTGGATATCCTCGAGGAAGTCGGGCTCGAAGGCATGCAAGACCGCAGGCCCGCACAACTCTCTGGTGGTCAGCAACAACGCGTAGCGGTCGCTCGCGCCATCGTCTCAAAGCCGAAACTGGTTTTAGCCGACGAACCCACCGCGAACCTGGATAGCGTTGCATCCGCGCAATTGATGGATTTATTTTCCGAGCTGAACCGGAATCATAAAATCACCTTCATTATCGCTACTCACGATACACGCGTGATGGTATATGCGAAGCGATTGATAAAGATGCAGGATGGCAAAATTATGGGTGATGAAGTGCAACTGCCGACTGTGGGTGGGGAAATTGAACCTGAGTCGGGGACGCGATGACTGTTCCTCGCCTTCGTCATTCCGGGCTTGAGCGAAGCGTCGGATCGTCGGCATCCATTGCAACTCGCTTCGATTTCAATTACCAAAGATTATTCCAAACAACCCTGTTCACTCTAATTACTATAACCTCACCTATAACATCAGCAACACCCGACTACCACTACAAAGGCCACATCAAGTACCAGTCTCTTCTAACCAATTACCCAACCGACAGCCTGTTTCAGAACTTAACCGATGACCCGGCCTGGGACAACAACGCCGACCTGCGTTTAGATATTTCCGCTTATAAAGACGCCTGGGCATTGCAGGCCGACTATCAACTGATAATCAAAACCGGCGATGCCATTTCAATGCTGCAACAAAACCCCGGTTTTGGATTTATTTCGCAATTGATAACCGACGATGAAACGCGATTAATGGATTTAACCCATATTATTAGCCAGGATGATGGTTCGATCACCGCGCATCGCCTCGATCGACTGTATGTCAACTACAGCTCCGACCAGTCCGTTTTCAAGATAGGTCGCCAGGCCATCTCCTGGGGGAATGGATTGATCTATAACCCGATGGACTTTTTCAACCCATTCGACCCGGCCGCTGTCGATAAAGAATATAAAACCGGCGACGATATGATCTACGGCCAATACCTGTTCGATAGCGGCAACGACCTACAGGCTGTCTGGGTCGGGCGGCGCGATACCAACGGTGATATCGATTCCGACGTCGCCTCCAGCGCAGCCAAATACCACTGGTTTCTGGGCGACTACGAATTCGATATGTTATTCGCTGAACATTTCGATCATCGCACCATTGGCCTCGGCGCGGTTGTCAACGCAGGCGGGGCGATATGGCGCAGTGATCTCGTAGTAGCCGATATTGCCAACGACTCTGTGGTTAGCGGAGTAATCAATATTTCCTACTCCTGGGTTGCCTGGAATAAAAACGTCAGCGCGGCGGTGGAATATTACCGTAACGGATTCGGCATCGACGATGGCGATTACAGTCCGGTTAACCTGGGTGCCCATCCAGAGTTGCTGCAACGCATAGCCCGTGGAGAACTGTTTACCCTCGGGCAACATTATCTGGCCGCATCGGCGACGATTGAATTGGCGCCGCTGTGGTTGTTCACGCCGAATGTTTTTGTCAACCTGGACGATGGTTCGCTAATGCTACAGATTATGAGCCAACACGACTTACAGCAAAATTTACAATTGCTGATAGCTGCTCATTTTCCGATAGGCGACGATGGCTCGGAATTCGGCGGCATTGACTCGGGTGTTCCGGGGCAGCCGTTAAGTGTTGGTGAATCGGTGTTCATGCAGTTGGCCTGGTATTTTTAAGATAATTCAAGGCAATTAAACTTGATTTGGTAAGATTCCTGCCTGCGCAGGAATGATGAGTTATTTCGAGGTGATGAGTTATTTAGGAATGACTGCGCCCTACCCCGTCATTCCTGCGAAGGGAGGAATCTTATAATGACAGCGTGATAATCACCAGTCCCCCTAACTACAAATCGATTTTTCCAGATTACGTAACAATAATCCTTTGGTGATTTCATTAACCGGCACATTCTCCGGCAGCGGAATACGCACCCGGTGACCGCTGCCAGGAGCTACTTCTATCGGATCGCCGTTGCGCTCCTGGTACATGGTATCCAGGGTGCTCTCGACATTACCTTCGGGTGTCATGAATTCCAGCGTGTCTCCCACGGCAAATCGATTCTTGACTTCGACCGACAGGCTATTGTCCGGATTGAGCGCAGTAATCTCGCCAACGAACTGATGTCGATGCGATGCCGAATGACCGCTTTCGTAATTTTGAAATTCCTTCGGCACATGACGCCGGTAAAACCCTTCCGTGTACCCACGATTGGACAGGCTTTCTAGTTGAACCATCAAGTCCATATCAAATGACTGGCCTGCAAGCGCATCGTCAATAGCGCGGCGGTATAGCTGTGCAGTACGGGCCACGTAAAAATGTGACTTGGTACGTCCTTCGATTTTGAGTGAGTCGATGCCGATATCGATCAATTGTTGTACATGCTGGATCGCGCGCAGATCTTTGGAATTCATAATGTAGGTGCCATGCTCATCTTCATAGGCTGGCATGTACTCGCCCGGACGGCCCTGTTCCTGCAATAGAAAAACCTGATCTTCGGTGCCTGAAGGCAGGTAAGTTTCAACCCCATCGTCGGGGTGTTTGGCAACAATATCGCCTTCCAGCGTTTGTTCCGCTTCGTGTGCATCGTACTTCCAGCGACATGAGTTAGTGCAGGCACCCTGGTTGGAATCGCGATGCGTCATATAACCCGACAACAGGCATCGCCCCGAGTAAGCGATACACAACGCGCCGTGGACGAATGTTTCCAGTTCAATATCGGGGCATTCCTGACGTATCTCGGCAATTTCATCCAGCGATAATTCGCGCGACAGAATAATGCGAGTCAGTCCCAGCGATTGCCAGAACTTGACCGACGCGAAATTAACCACATTAGCCTGCACCGAGAGGTGTACCGGTATTTCAGGCCAACGATCGCGTACCATCATGATGAGACCGGGGTCAGACATGATAATCGCGTCGGGTTGCATTTCGATGACTTCCTGCATGTCGCGCAGGTAGGTTCGCACCTTATTGTTATGCGGGGCGAGATTACTGGCGATATAAAACAGCTTGTTTTTCTCGTGCGCTATCTGAATCGCGCTGGCGATATTTTCCAGCTTGTTAAATTCATTATTTCGAACGCGCAGGGAATAACGCGGTTGGCCCGCGTAGACTGCATCGGCTCCATAAGAAAAGGCATACTGCATACTTTTCAGTGTGCCTGCAGGGCAAAGTAATTCGGTTTTCATCAAATCCTGGTTTAACGATTTAGGCGCGCAAATATACGCCCTGTTTCGATCTGCGGCAATATCCCCTGTCAAACCTAGAAACCGCAGTTGGATCATGAAAGTATGCACACCAACAGTAGGCGCCTTTAGCTGCTATACCGTCGTGATATTATCAACATGGGACAGGACTAAGGAACAATAACAACTGGTCCCGGTCAAAACTGCTCGACATCGACAAATCAATCCAACTTATGTAGCGTAGGTGCCACTATGATTAGGCAGTCCAAAAATCTTTTAAGCCTGTGTCTGTTCGTTTTAATCACGGTAACAACGAGTCAATTACAGGCTGCACCTTCGGCGGATTTGTGGCCGCGTTGGGCTAAACACGACGCCGGTTCGACTCGTACTATCGACCACAGCGCATGGAACGAATTACTCCATCGTTATGTATTAGTTAAAAAAGACAATGTAAACCGTTTTAACTATGCTGAGGTGACAGCAGCCGATCAGTTGCAATTACGGTCATATTTAGCCGCGATGGCAACTACCCCTATAAGTGAGTTCAATCGCAATGAGCAACTCGCATTCTGGATTAATCTATACAACTCGCTCACTGTAGACACAATACTGCAACATTATCCGGTGAGTACTATCCGTGAGATTTCGTCTAGCCTGTTTTCGTCAGGACCATGGCGCGACGACCTAATCAAAATCGAAGGTGAGAACCTTACCCTCGACGATATCGAACATCGCATCCTGCGGCCTATCTGGCAAGACCCGAGAATTCACTATTCGGTTAATTGCGCGGCTATCGGTTGTCCGAACTTACAATCTAGTGCGTTTAGCGCCGAAAATATCGATTTCATGCTGGATCGGGCGGCTCGCGAATTTATTAACCACCCGCGGGGCGCTAGCATTAACTATAGCCTGTTGCGGGTCTCAAGTATTTATAGCTGGTTTCAGGACGATTTTGGTGGCAACGCCGCTGGCGTCATCGCACATCTACGCCAATATGCCGATGCCAAACTGAAAACGTCTATGGAGGGCCAGTATAAAATTAGTCAGCATCATTTCGACTGGACGATCAACGATCCAAACGCTAAGGATCATGGGGCCGGGCGCGTCGGTAGCCGGGGTAGTTAATGCGTATCAGACACACCATAGTTTCGATTGAGCCGGCGACTGCAATATTCGCCTGTATTGGGCTGTTGCTAGTTTTAGAAACGATTTTCCTGCGCCTGATTTCCGATCGGTTCCTGTTTGAAATTGATCTAATTAATACACCAATCCTACCCTTTGTGGCGTCGCAAATTGCCGTCGGCCTGGTATTTCTCTCACTACCTCGGCTGATACCGCAAATAACGCCGGGTAGAGTGACGCTATTGTTGGTGCTGCTATCAGGATTAGCGATGCGCATTTTACTATTCGATACAACGCCGATTCTCGAAGTCGATTTTTATCGCTATCTGTGGGACGGTTCGGTAGTCGCACAGGGCTATAACCCCTATTTGCTCGCGCCTGAAAATGTCACCTTTGATAGCAGGTTTCTGGTTCTGTCGCAGCAAGCCGGTCACGTTTTTGAGCGAATCAATTACGCCAATCTGAAAACCATCTACCCACCACTGGCACAGATGATGTTCGCCTTTGCAAGCTGGGTCGATGCCTGGAATCTGGATGTCTGGCGACTGCTATTATTAATCTTCGAAATTAGCAGTTTCTGTCTGCTACTAGTTTTATTAGGCGATTTAAAACGCTCGCCGCTCTGGTCGACGCTGTATTGGTGGAATCCACTGGTTATCAAAGAAATATTCAACTCTGCACATATGGACGCCCTGTTGGTGCCGCTGATTCTCGGAACAGTTTTACTGCTTCTACGCAGGCGACAGTTACTCGCCAGTGTCCTACTAGCTTTAGCGGCTGGAATCAAACTCTGGCCATTGTTGCTATTGCCTTTTGGCCTAAGACCTCTGCTGGCAAATCCGCGAAATCTGGCGATCGCTTTGTTGGTAACCACTGTTACGACGTTAATCGTGATTGGCCCTCTATTCTATTTTGCTCTGGGCACAGATTCGGGACTTTCAGAATATTCGCAAAGCTGGCAACGAAATACCGGTTTGTTTCAATTATTTTTAACATTCGCACATTATGTGGCGATGCCTTTCGGCAGCCTTGACACCGCGTTGCTGGCCAGAGCCCTGGTCGTAAGCTTTCTTGCTGGTCTAGCCGCTTATCTAAACCTCCGGCAAGCAGTCAGCAATGAAGTACTGGTTAAGCATTTTTGCTGGTTAATCGCCGCCCTCTTTTTGCTCAGCCCGACGCAGTATCCCTGGTATGCAATCTGGTTTGCCCCGCTACTGTGCCTCTATCCACAGCGAGGGCTGTTATTATTGACCGCATTAATGCCAATTTATTATTTACGATTTCATTTCGACGTGCGCGGGCAGGCAGAATTATTCGATCAGTATATCGTCTGGCTACAGTACCTGCCGGTGTGCGGATTACTACTAATCGATAATTTTACGGCGAAAAAGCAATCCCGATATATACCCCACCATGTTTAAGCATCACCATATCGTCGCGGTAGTCCCGGCAAGGGATGAGGCACTAGCGATTGCCCTGGTAATTCGGGATATCAGGGCAGTCATGAATATCGATGGTGAACCACTGTTTGATCGAATTGTGGTTTGTGATAACGCGTCAAGTGACGATACTCAGTCCATTGCTGCCAGAGGAGGTGCGGAAGTGGTTTTTGAGCCCTGTGCGGGTTACGGCGCGGCCTGCCTGGCGGCATTATCATCGATTGACCAAACCGATATCATCGTATTTATTGATGCAGACCAGTCGCTGAAGGTTGACGAAGCTAAAGATTTAGTGAGTGCGATCTACGACGGAGCGGATCTGGTCATTGGATCGAGAAAGCAGCATTTGCGGGAGCCAGGGTCGATGAGCCCACCCCAGCTTTTTGGCAACCTGCTGGCGAGTTTTTTAATTCGCCTGATCTGGCAAATAGCAGTCAGCGATCTTGGTCCATTTCGTGCAATTCGATTCGAAGCGCTACAAAAACTCGACATGCAGAATCGTAGTTTCGGCTGGACTGTGGAAATGCAGGTGAAAGCCATTCAATTTGGTCTACGAATGACTGAAGTACCGGTGCACTACCGCCGACGAGTCGGGCAATCGAAAATCAGCGGTACTTTTAAAGGTGTGTTGTTTGCAGGGATCGGTATTATTTCAACCATTATCAAGCTTGCCCTGAGACAAGCAAAAATGGTTGAAAATCAAATCGACCGTTGACCCGAATGGTACTTACTTAAGTACCGAAACAAGAAATTCGTCATTCCTGCGAAGGCAGGAATCTTTTAAAACAACACTTTCAAGCCCAATAGATTCCTGCCTTCGCAGGAATGACGGCCTTAAGTAAGTGCCATTCACCTTTGTGCCCCAAATTTAACTCAACCCATCGGGTTTTTACAAGACACTACTGCTATGATTAACGCTCACTAACCGCTATTTTCTGACCATGCCTGACCGTTATTCTTACGATTCTTTACTCCAATTCTCATCCTCATTATTTGAAGCAGTCGGGCTTTCTACAGAACGCGCCCGGGTGATGGCATCGGTATTTCTGGAGGGCGACCTACTCGGCTTCACCACTCATGGTATGAACCGGGTAGCGAGCAATTTAACCTGGTTAGAGCAAGGGCAATCGAAAATTAACGGCGAACCCACCGTTCTGGCTGATCGCGGTAACCTGTTTAACTGGGACGCCAATTTTCTGCCCGGCCCCTGGGTAGTATCGCAGGCGATCAAACAATGCATGGATCGTGTGACGGAGCGCGGTATTGTCTGCTCAACGATTCGACGCAGCCAGCATATTGCCAGCCTCGGTGCTTACTGCCCGCAAATCGCCGAGGCAGGTTACGTTGCGATAATTACCTGCTCGTCACCAAACGAAAATAACGTCTGCGCGCACGGTGGCATCGACCCGGTATTCTCGGCTAATCCACTCGCTTTTGTCGCGCCGGGAGACGACTATCCTGTTTTATTCGATATTAGCATGTGTATCACCGCAGGCGGATATATCAGTCGCGCACTGCGCGAAGGCGAAAAATTACCTGGTAAATATCTCAAAGATCATAACGGCGAAGTCACCGACGACCCGGCGGTATTTTTCGCCGAGCCCCCGGGTAGCATTCTACCAGTCGGTGGTTTGTCGCATGGTTATAAAGGCTCCGCGCTATCTTTAATGACCGAAATTCTCAGCATGGGACTGGGAGGATACGGGCGAGCCGACGACAGCACAGCCACCGATGGTGAGGCGAATTCGGTGTTTATACAGATGTTCGATCCGGAGGCTTTTGGGTCATTGATTGATTTCAAACGCCAGGCCGAAGCGATTAAATCTCTCTGTGAAAACAGCGCAACGCGACCGGGCGACGATCCCGTACGCGTTCCAGGTAAACGCGCCTGGCAGAGTCGTCAGCAACAACTGACCAATGGAGTCGAGTTGTATCCGACGATAATGCAAGATTTAAAACCCTGGGCGGAAAAGCTGGATGTGGAAATGCCGGGGGAAATGTAGCCTGATTTATTGGTCATTCCGGCTGTAGGGTCAAATTTATTCGACCGATAAATCTGGATAATTATTATTGGTCGAATAAATTCGACCCTACGAGATAATCGGTGTGTTAACGAGGCATTGTTTAAACCATCTCATTCCAGCTCAAATGCAGCGCATCCAGGCAACTACCACCCAGCTTCATGCAACGCTCCGGACTCCAACCCTGCTCGCTATCGGGCGTGTCGGCGGCATCCTTAAATGGCATTTCGAGTGTCATCACGGGGACATTAAACATTTCCGCCAGCGCATTTGAGCAATAGCTCAGATTGGCATTTCCGGCCCTATTGGATGGGTAGCCGTTTTCGGTTTGAAAATCGGGGTTGACGCCTGCCAGCGTATTTTTGTAAAGATCGAGCTTTTTCTGGCGCGCATCATTCCAGCCTGGAATACCTTCGGTGCCCGCGATGAAGTTATAGGGTAAGGCTTCGTCACCATGCACATCGAGTCCGAAATCGAGGCCAGTGGTTTTTATTTTTTCGAGCACGTGATAAACCTCCGGACTCTTCTCCATACTCGAAGCGTGCCATTCACGATTCAGATTTACACCAACGGCGTTAGTGCGTAAATGACCACGTCGACTGCCGTCAGGATTCATATTTGGCACCAGGTATATCACGGCTTTTTTTAAAACCGCTTTAACTACCGGATCGCTGTCATCAACCAGTCGGTTGATCAGACCTTCCATCCACCATTCCGCCATCGATTCTCCCGGATGCTGACGGGCTACCATCCATATTACTTTTTTTGCATCGTCGGGCTCGCCGAAGCGCAGGCAGTCAATGGCCTGACCATCTAGCGTATGGCCAAGTGTTTCGGCCTGACAACGATCACTCGATTGCGCAAACGCGATTAAATCGGCGTGGCGCTCCATCGAATAGGGTGCAAAATAGGCGAAGTAAACCTGATCCTGCTCGCTGGTATGTTCGATAATCAACTGTTTGCCATCGAACGAGGTGTCGACTCGAAACCAGTATTCGCGATCATAGGAGGCTACCGCCCGATAATCCTTCCAACCGCCGACATAAGCAGCACCCGCCGCATTGTCGATGACATATCGGCAGTCGAGACCTTTTACATTGGCCGCACGAAAATAAAACCATTGATAAAAATCAGATTGATTGTCGGCTCGAATATGTAATACGACATTGCTCGCATCGCTATCATCGAGGCACTCGATATTGCCTGCGTCGAAGGCACTGGAAATTATCATGGTTATTCTCTAGTTTTCCGAATGTGAGAGAATACTGGTTGTTGACCACAATAAAAACTCTGATTTAGTTTATGCGTGTACTTTTTCTATTGACCATCATTTTTCTACTGAGCGCCTGCTCCGATCTCGGCTACTACTGGCATTCGACGAAAGGGCATCTCGCTTTGATGAACAAACGAGTGGATATCGATGACATGCTGGAACGGCCTGACCTCGATGCCGACCTGCGGCAGCGCCTGCTACTGGTCCAACAAATAAGGGAATTTTCGGTCGATAAACTAGCCTTACCTGAGACAGGGAGTTACGGCAACTACGTCCAGCTCGATAGGCCATACCTGCTGCAAAATTTGTTTGCCGCAAACGAATTTTCTACGCAACTGCATAACTGGTGTTTCCCAGTCGTCGGCTGCCTGAGCTATCGTGGTTACTACGATGAAGAACTGCTAAGTGAATACGTCGATCAGCTCAGGGCAGAGAATTTTGACATTCACATTGGTTACGTCCCGGCCTATTCGACATTAGGCTGGTTCGACGACCCGGTATTGAGCAGCTTTATCAACTGGCCGGATTACCGTCTCGCTGGCCTGTTGTTTCACGAGCTAACCCACCAGCGAATTTATATCGATGACGATACCCAGTTCAACGAATCTCTGGCAGTCACGGTGCAACAGGCAGGTACCGAGCTATGGCTGAAATCGATTAACGAGAATACACAACTGGATGAATTCATGCGCTGGATTGAATACAAGCGTGAAGTGATCCTGCTGATAGAGCGGACCCGAGGAAAGTTAAGCCTGCTGTACAGGACGCAATTGGATGATGCGATTAAACGTGATAAAAAGCAGGCTATTTTTACCACCAGCCGCGAGGAATATTCCGCGATCACAGAAAGATTAAATTATACAGATGGATTTAAAGACTGGTTCGCAGGCGAATTGAACAATGCCAAGATTGGATCAATTTCTGCCTACAATATCCACGTACCCGCTTTTTTGGCAATCATCAAGGATTTGGATTACGACTTTTCCGCCTTTTTCGATAGTGTAGAAGAAATTGGTGCGATGGATAGAACCGCGCGCGAACTGTGCCTGGCTTCATGGGCAGACGGAACCTCGAAGGAGAATCGACCCTGCCCCAGGAATTTTCCAGGCTAGTATTCCTCCAGCGTAAAGGCGCGATCATGCTTAAGCGCCGGAATCATTTTACGCGCCTTATCCACTTTAGATAAATCGATGTCTGCATAAATAATACCCGCCTCGGCCCCGCCATCGGCCAGTATTTCACCCCAGGGATCGACGATTAGCGAGTGCCCCCAGGAATTCCTTTTATCAACATGGTGGCCGCATTGATTCGGCGCGATCACGTAGCAGGCGGTTTCGATCGCACGGGCGCGAACCAGCGTATGCCAGTGCGCCTTGCCAGTTGTGTAGGTAAACGCCGCCGGAATAGTAATAAACTGTGCGCCATGTTGCGCCAAAGTTCGATAAAGCGCGGCGAAGCGTAAATCATAACAAACCGACATGCCGAGTTTGCCCCAGGGCGTAGTTGCCAGCACTGCCTTATCTCCCGGCGCGACAGCATCTGACTCGCGGTAAAACTCGCCATTTGAGAGTTCGATATCAAACATGTGTAACTTATCGTAGCGCGCAACAATCTCTCCTTGCGTATCAAGCAGAAAACTACGATTAACTATCTTGTTATCCACTGTTTTTATCAGTTGCGAGCCGACCAGAATAGTCACTTCCAGTGCCCTCGCGGCGTGCCGAAAAGCTCCCAGACCAGCGTCTTCCTCTTCGCTATAACTGCCGTCGGGAATATTCGCATTAACCGGCTCGATCAAGCCAACCGTCTCTGGCATGGTAATAAAATCGGCGCCTTCGGATCGTGCCTCGCTGATACGCTCACAAACCCAGGCGATATTAGCACCTATGTTCCGGGTCGCAGTGTTCTGAATGCAGGCTACTTTGAATGATGTCGTCATCGATAGATCTCGTGCCATTTGAGACCAGACCATATCACAACCCGGTCGTTGACCAAATCCCAAATCCCCTACTAATAACCCTATATTTAATGACTATTTTATTCTCTCAGATTCTTGTTAGAATAGCCGGTCTATGTCTAGTCCAAATCGCACTGATCACAAAAACCAGCTCGTCGACCGTTTCGGACGCACAGTCAATTATGTGCGCCTGTCGGTAACGGATCGCTGCGATCTACGCTGCGTATACTGCATGCCGGAAAAAATGCAATTTGTTCCTCGCACACAGTTATTGACACTGGAAGAAATGGAGGCCGTCGGTCGATCATTTATAGACCTGGGTGTAGATAAAATACGGATTACCGGTGGTGAACCGCTAGTTCGCAAAAATATTATGCAGTTATTCAATAACCTCGGCACCATTGAGGAATTGAAAGACCTAACCCTGACTACGAATGGCACGCAGTTAAAGAAATATGCCAAACAGCTCAAAGCTGCCGGCGTAACGCGTATTAATGTCAGCCTCGACACCCTGCGCGCTGATCGCTTCCACGATATGACTCGAGTTGGTGAATTAAGTCGTACGCTGGATGGTATCGACGCCGCTATCGCCTGTGATTTCGAACAAATCAAGATTAATGCCGTCGTGCTGAAAAACCATAACCACGACGAAATGTTCGATCTGGTCAATTATGTCATTGAACGGGGCATCGATATTAGTTTTATCGAAGAAATGCCGTTGGGTGAAAATACCCATCACGATCGTGCAGAGTCTTATTACTCCAGTGACGAGATACTTGAAGATCTACGAAAGCATTACGAAATTCTATCGTCTACCAAGAAAACTGCCGGGCCAACCCGCTATTTTCGACTGGGTGAGCATGAAAACTCCCACATCGGCTTTATCTCACCACATAGCCATAACTTCTGTGAAAGCTGTAATCGAGTTCGTGTCACCGCTGAGGGACGTTTACTGCTTTGCCTCGGCCAGGAACACTCGGTCGATTTACGCCGTGTCATTCGCGCTAATCCGGGGGATAGAACAGCACTGGATCAGGCCATTATCGATTCGATGGAAATTAAGCCAAAAGGTCACAATTTCAACATCAATTCGCAAACCATTTTGTTACGTCATATGAATATGACCGGCGGTTAGAGTGCTCTCCGCTGCCGGCAATCAGTCACGGCGGCTGCCTGAATTGACCAACGCTGGTCTCGACGCAACCGCCAGCGTCACTTCCTACAACGAATATAACGAAGCCATCGAAGGCTCGATAGCAGTCGAACGCGCACTCACAATTTACCTCGACAAGCGCGAAATAGTAACGCTGATGACGCTCGGCAATCACCCCGAATTACTCATCCTCGGCTGGCTACGCAATCAACGCATGGTCGAGGATATAGAGGCAATCAAGGCGATACAGGTTGACTGGGAAACTGATTCAGTGGCGATTACCACGCACACAGGAGTCGAAGGTCTCGAAGAGAAACTCAGCCACAAAACCGTTACCACCGGCTGCGGCCAGGGCACCATGTTCGGCGACCTGATGGACAATATCGACAAGGTGTCGCTGCAACAACCAGCACTCAAACAATCGGCTATTTATGGCTTATTGCAAACGCTCAACGATTACAACGAAGTATACAAAAACGCCGGCGCAGTCCACGGCTGCGCATTATGCAGCGAAGATCTCGGTATCGAACAATTCATCGAAGACGTCGGGCGCCATAATGCTGTCGACGCCATTGCTGGTTATATGTGGTTAAATGATCTACAGGGCGAAAACAAACTGTTTTACACCACCGGACGCCTCACTTCCGAAATGGTAATCAAAGTAGCCTTGATGGGCATCCCGGTACTATTGTCCCGCTCCGGGATAACCCGCATGGGACTCGATATCGCAAAAAAAGTGAGGGTTACCTTGATAGCCCGCGCGAAGGGGCGGCATTTTCTGGTTTATCATGGGCGGGAGTTTATTGAGTTTGATGCTGTGCCGGATAAGCCTGTCAGGGGTGGGAGGTAGTTGTATTCTTATACATGGTTTCGCACACTAAGGCCTTTATTGCTTCGTAGCTGCTACCGAGTACGGACGTGAGTGTCTTTTTCTCAACAGCAAGAAAAAGGCACTAAGACTAAATTGCCTGGAGCAATTTAGAACAGCTTTAGCTGGCCCGAAGGGTGGACAGGTAAATGCTCCTGCATTACCTGCATACATCACATCCATGTGAATAAGGGAAGGATGCCCGGAATAACTGCAGCCCCGAACAAACCCGTATTATCTGTATCTGCATTAATATATTAAGTCAGGATTTGACCCCGTTTCTTGAAGTTTTTCGTTAGCTACTTTTGTAATCATGGCTGCGATGAGCGACTTTGATGACCATAATAATGAGTTCCTTGTCCTGAATTTCATAAATAATTCGATACACTCCCTGCCTTACCCGGTATTTCTCTTCACCTGAGAGTTTGACGCAACCCTCTGCCCTTGGATTTTCACATAGCAACTCTATGCGACTCAGTATTCGCTTAACATCGTTGTTTGGAATATTACGCAGATCCTTTGCAACAGATTTTTTAAATGCAAGGCTATAGCTTGTCATTCAACTCAAGATCTTTCAGTAATTCCTCATAGCTTAAGATCGGTTCTGCCGCCCTTTGCTCAAATGCACTTAAGTCTTCCTGGTCCTCTCGAAGGGCAATTCGAACCGCTTCATTAACTACCTCGGAAACAGAAATATGTGTAGACGCTGCTTTCATTCGTAATGCCTGGTGAATCTCGGGTTCAAAATAAACCGTTGATCTCTTTGATAAATCGCTCATGACAGTGTACCTCTTACCCAAGAGTAACGTTATAACGTTAAAGCGTCAATTATTTCTGTAGCTAACACCCGCTTCTTCTTTGTCAGAGAAATGCTGAACAGACCACTAATACTCGTGGTCTGTCGCAGATAGTCTGTAATGAAAAAGACTCGTTGATCCATAGGACTCACCTCTTGCCAGGGCATAAGCACCTCCACTTCTTGGTGCTTATAGGTTACAGAAACTGTTACCTATGTCCTTGGACTAATGTGTTACCCATGTCTATGGACTAAAGTGTTACCTATGTCCTTGACTTGTACACAAGCCCTTTGATATTCCGGGCATCCTGCCCTTATTCACATGGATGTGATGTATGCAGGTAATGCAGGAGCATTTACCTGTCCACCCTTCGGGCCAGCGGAGCTGTTCTAAATTGTTCCAGACAATTTTGCTGAGGGCTTGAAAGGGGGGTTAAAAAAACCGCGAAGTCCAGGATCGACTTATTTACTGCGTTAAGCCGGTGTAACGATTAAACGCCGTACGTCACTTATTATCTGTATCTGCAATAATATATTAAGTCAAAATTTGACTCCGTTTTCAGAGAGCTCTGACTGTCAGTATGTTGAGCACCATAGATCGGAATCAACGTTATATAGGATGTTGGAATGTTAGGCCTATCCCAGATCGTTTTCCACCCGCGTGACCGCTAGAGATTTTAAAGCAAACTGAATTTTGAAATTATCACCAGAGATTAAATCAATCTCCGGTGATAGTTAGCATTAATCAGTTTTTTTAAGCTGCTTAATCATCAATACCAGAAAGCGCAATGCATCCTGTGTTTCCGGGTTAGAAGCGATATTCCAGAGACCACCGAACCCACCTTTGGCGGGTGGTAACGCAACTGCTTCAGTTTTAGCCGCCGCGGCTGCACCGATCATATCAACCAGAGTTTTCTGCACCTCGTCCTCGCCCAGTATTTCAACCAGGCGTAGAAAGCCATCGTTGCGAGCTAGCTTATCGACCAGGGCGGCAAGCCCAGTGAGAATGAGGGACAGGCGGTTCACAATATCGTCGGACAGGGAGTCTTCCATAGCGCCGATCAGACGTGCCAGCCCCACCATTCGCTCCAGATCACCATTATCTACCAGTTGCGCAATGGCCGGTAAGGCGCGGTCGATGCCGCTACGGTTAATACGGTCCAACAGTTCGAGACTCTGGCCTACGGTGGCGCTGAGACGGGTAACTATATCGTCGCTTAACGAGTCCTGAGCACTGGCAATCAGGCTCTCAATCTCGACTTTTACTGAGTTTTGTTGTGCTTCGATCATGTCAATGCACCTCCTTAAAGTAGGCCACGTGCGCTGGCCCAATAAAGCTGGTTATAGGCCATCTTGAACCAGTGCACACTCTTGGTCGGAGGCTTGGGATCGGGAGGATTATTGTAATTGAACATGGCATAGGTGGCCTGATCCTTACCCGCTTCGATAAAACAGAATACCTTGCCGTCGTAATCCCGAGCCGGGATACCAATCTTGATGATAGACGCAATGTTCTCTGCAAGCGCTTCGGCTTCGAAATGCGCCGTGGAACCAGCCTTGCTGATCGGGATGTTGGTAGTATCGCCAATCGCAAAGGCGTTATCATAGCCATCGATATTGAGACGGTTACGGTCGACCGGAACCCATCCACCGGCACCGAGTTTACTGTCTTCGACTACCTCCATGCCTTTATGGGCGGGCACGGCGACCAACAGATCATAGGCAGCCTCGGTACCCTCTTCGCTCTTGACTATTTTATTGGCGCCGTCCACTTCCTTCATATTGAACAGCGTTTCAGAGGTTACGCCGCGTTTGGCAAATTCACCCTGCATCCAGTTACTCACCGGCTCCAGGCTATGCAGCCGCCCTATTGGATAGGTGTAATGAAACGAAACTTTATCGATAATGCCACGATCCTTGAAGTAGTCGTACAACGTGAAGGTTAGTTCCGGCGGGATCATTGGGCACTTATGGGGTACTCCGACCGCTATTACCACGCGACCACCTTCGAAGCTGCTAATGGTTCTGTAAAAGTTGAGTGCATCTTCTTCGGTGTATACATTGATGGAATTTTCCGCCAGACCCGGGATCTCTTCAGGTACCGCGCGACAACCGGTGGCGATGACTATCATGTCATAGTCAATGGTCTTGCCGCTTTTGGTCTTGACCTGTTTATTATCGAGATTGAATTCCTCGACTGGATCCACATGGAACTCGATGCTTGGCTCCAGCAGGCTGGCCTGATCCTTGTACAATTCGTCCACTGCCATCCGCCCCAGGGCCACATACAACAGACCGGGTTGATACATGTGCTGATCCGAAGCTGATAACATCGTGATCCGAGCCTTACCTGACTTGAGTTCGCCTTTCAATCTTCTGGCGAGGTTATTGGCAAGAATAGTACCGCCCATGCCGCCGCCGACAATTAGTATTTTCATCTTCCTCTCCTGATTTCTTTGGGTTAGTGTATTGTTTACTTAGCCTTTTTTACTACCACATGCCAGACACCATCCACATCTTCGATGGATACGATTTCATGTCCCACTTTGTTCACCCACTCGGGGATATCGTGGCCTGAACCTTTATCCGAAGAAAGTACTTCCACCTCATCACCTACTTCGATGAGTTTGATGCCGGCAATTAGCTCCATTAACGGACCCGGGCAATAGGTGCCGCGTGCATCGATTAATTTTCTTTCTGCCATTACTGTGCTCCGGGTTAAAAGGTCCAGATCTGACTATCTGCTGCAAGGCTTAGAAATTTTGTCAATCCGAGGGGCTCGGATAGATAGGGCTCCAGATCTTCTGCTTCAGTCTCGAGAATATCCATAGCCATTGAGCAGGGAAAAATCTTCGCGTCACCCAGTTCTACAGCACTTTCAAACAGGCTTTTGAACCCGGGGACATTTTTGCCTGACATGACTTCACCGAAAGGGCCTTCTGCCGGGGCACTGGAATCACTGCCCTTGATAAAATACTGTAGCGAGTTCATAGAAAGGAATACGCTGACTTCATTGCCGCTGACGGCCCCTACGGAGGCCACCATAGCCGCCATCTGTAAGCGTTCAAGAGAACCGGAAACAACCGTAATACTGATTTTTGACGTACTCATGAAATGAAACGGCTCCTCAGTTTATGAATATATTCCTGGGCATGCTTCTTTCCATCGCCTTTATAGCACGGTCTCGAATCTACAATTATTGATGCAGATCAATAATGCACATAAAAAGTCCTAAATTGTGCTATTAAACCAGGTCAGTACGGGATATGAGTGATCGCGTCCTGGATCGTGAATTAATGGAAAATTTTTTAGAATTCTGAAATTCTATTTTCTCTTGTATTTAAGTTGCAATATTTGGCTACGAATCTCAGGTCGAGTTTGACCTATAAGTACCCCGGCTCGTACCCGGCGGCCCTTTTTGGTGCCTTTTTCTTGCTGGTGAGAAAAAGACACTCGCGCACGCACTCGTTAGCAACTACGGAGTGATGAAAGCCTTAGTGTGCGAAACCCCGTATAAACTAGAGAACAAGAATCACTCCCGCAACCGCGGCATCAACTCCACCAAATTACAGGGCCGGGTGCGAAAATCCAGTTGCGCATCAATCAATTGAGTCCAGGCATCTTTGCAGGCTCCCGATGAGCCGGGTAAACAAAAAACATAAGTGCCGTTTGCAACGCCAGCGACAGCTCTAGACTGTAAGGTTGAAGCACCGATATTTTTGTAGGACAGATTGCGAAACATTTCGCCGAAACCGTCGATTACCTTATCTAGCAGCGGAATAATTGCTTCGGGTGTGCCGTCTCGACCGGTTACGCCAGTGCCGCCTGTGGTTAAAACAACCTGAACTGCCTCATCGGCAATCCATCGCGACAAAACTTCACGAATTCGATACTTGTCATCCGGCACGATTGTTTTTTCTTCGAGCATGTGGCCGGATTCACTTAGCAATCTGACCAGTAAAGCACCCGATTTATCGTTTGATTCATCACGCGAATCAGACACCGTCAATACTGCTATATTTAACTCAATGAGTTCTCTAGTTTCGCTCATGTCACCCTCGTTCGATCAGGTTCTAAAGATTAATTATGACAGCAAACTCTACACGCTAGAGCATGGTATGTCATGCACCAGCTTGATATAATGAGTTCCTTTTTTAGATTCCCTTCTGCGGTGTTTGTCATGCTCAATTTTATTCGGCTCGGAGCGCTTCTGTGTATATGTCTTGTGCTCTCAATTCCTACTATTGCAAGTAGTAATTCCACGTCTATGCTTCGTCTGGCAACTACCACCAGTACTGATAATTCAGGTTTACTCGACTATTTACTGCCCGAATTCAGGAAAGATACCGGGATAGAAGTTCAAACTATCGCGGTCGGCACCGGCAAGGCGCTTCGCCTGGGTCGCGAGGGCGATGTCGATGTCGTCCTGGTGCACGCGAAAAACGCCGAACAGGCATTTATTGACGGTGGTTTTGGCGTCGAACGCTTCGACGTTATGTATAACGACTTTGTCCTCGTAGGCCCGCTCGACGATCCTGCGAAGATTTCTAGCAGTCACTCGGTTATCGAAGTGCTGCAAAAAATTCGCGATACAAAAAGCGCGTTCGTTTCACGGGGGGACGACTCCGGCACGCACAAGAAGGAGTTGAGTTTATGGAAAAGTGTCAATTATTCCCCGCAAGGGGACTGGTACAAGTCGGTGGGCCAGGGTATGGGGAAGGTCATTCAAATCACCAATGAGATGGGCGCCTATACGATGACCGACCGTGGTACCTGGCTGGCTTATCTGTCCAGGTCCAATCTTGCTCTTTTATACCAGGGCGATCCGCCATTGTTTAACCCCTACGGCATTATCGCGGTAAACCCAAAAAAGCATAGCCATGTAAATTATGCCACAGCCGAGAACCTGATTAACTGGCTCACCTCAGATAAAGGGCAACACCTGATCGGTGAATTCAAGGTAAAGGGAGAGCAATTGTTTATACCTAATGCCAGGCAATCAAAGCAATAGTCTTGTGGACGTTTTGTTAGCCAGTACCCTCGACGCTTTCCGATTACTATTTAGTGGAAATACCGATATCTGGGAAATTATCGGTATTTCGTTCAGGGTTTCCTCGTTAGCGATTTTATTCGCCATCCCACCGGCACTGATGATTGCTTTTGCACTCGCATACGGGAACTTCTTCGGTCGCCGCTTTCTCATTTCAGTGTTCAGCACTTTCCTGTCGATTCCGGCTGTAGTCATTGGCCTGACACTATTTATTATATTGTCCCGCCAGGGACCGATGGGCGACCTCGGCCTGTTATTTACCCAGAAGGCAATGATGATGGGGCAATTTTTACTTTGTTTACCCATCCTGGTTGCAATGGCGCACACTTCATTCCAGGCGGCTGACCGGCGAGCCTGGGAAACCGCGCGAACCCTGGGCGCGAGTCGATTCTATGCCTTTGTTACGGTACTGTATGAAATCCGATTTGGCCTGCTGGCCGCTATGCTCGCAGCTTATGGCCGCATCATTTCCGAAGTCGGCGCATCGATGATGCTGGGTGGTAATATTGCCCATTACACGCGCAATATTCCAACCGCGATAGCTCTCGAAACCAGCAAGGGTAATTTCGCCGAAGGCATTGCGCTCGGTCTTGTACTGCTATTCCTCGCGTTCTTGCTAAACGGCTTGTTACATTATGTGCAGGGCAAGGGCAGCATTCACCCATGATTGATGATTTCCGCTTCGATTATCGCAATATTTACAAACAGTACCGCCGCAAGCAGGTATTAAGCGACGTATCGATCTCTCTTAGCAACAGCGACTGCTACATCATTACCGGCGAAAACGGTGCGGGCAAAACCACATTACTGCGCATTCTGGCCGGTATTGAAAAACCAGACAGGGCGAGCATTTCGATTAATCAGGCGGCGCAGAAACCCTGGCGTAGCTGTCGACCACGTCTGTCGAAATCGGTAATGTATCTACACCAGCAACCCTATATGCTAAGTGGTTCAGTGCGACGTAATCTCGAGTATACCGCCAGGCTAAACGCGGCCCTTATCGATAAAAACGCGGCAGTCGACCAGGTTATGCTATGGGCCGGGCTTGAACATCTAATGACACAAAATGCGGTGAGTTTATCGGGTGGTCAACAGCAACGCGTGGCGCTGGCGCGCGCTCGGCTTCGCAACCCTCAACTACTGCTACTCGATGAACCGACCGCAAATCTCGACACCGATGGCCGAGGCAGGACGTTATTAATGCTAAAAACCATCAGAGAAAGCGGCACAGCGATCCTAATTTCCACTCACGACCCGAATATTTTTACCGAACTGGAAGCCCACTCACTGCATCTGGTAGAGCAGAAATTGATCGATAAAAAAGCAGCAACTGGAAAAATTTCAGATTTTAGTAGTTACCAGAAGTCACGCGGTCTATGAATATTCTAAATAGCGATATCACCGCAGTTATACTGGCTGGTGGACAAGGTAGGCGCATGGGCGGCCAGGACAAGGGATTAATCGAGTTCGATGGTCGCTTAATAATTGAAATCCTAATCGAACGCTTACGCGCTCAACATCTCGATATCCTGATTAATGCCAATCGAAACCAGACCACATACCAAACTTATGGATACCCGGTAATTAGTGACGAACTCAAGGATTTTCAGGGACCGCTGGCTGGTTTTGCAACTGCAATGGCGACGGTAACAACCGACTTTATCTTAACCCTGCCCTGCGATAGCCCGGTGCTGGCCGACAATTTTAGCGAACGCTTTATCGAAGCCCATAACCGTAACGGCGCGGCTGTTTGCGTGGCGCACGATGGCGAGCGTTTACAACCCGTTTATGCACTCATCAATAGCGGACTTTTGCATGACCTGAAACAGTTTTTAGAAAGCGGTGATCGTAAAATAGATCGTTGGTACGCAAAGTATGACTATGAGATTGTCGACTTTTCGGACGATATGACGATGTTTGAAAACATTAACACACCCGAAGACCAGCAACGTTTGCTGGGAAATTAATTATTATGACGAGTTCAAATTTGCCGATGATCGGTTTTAGTGCCTACAGTGGCACAGGCAAAACTACACTGATAAAGCAGGTGATCCCATTGCTCAAAGCAAAGGGGTTGAGAATTGCGGTAATCAAGCACGCCCACCACCATTTCGATCTCGATCAACCCGGTAAGGACAGTTATGAACTGCGCAAATCCGGGGCTGCCCATACAATAATCTGCACCACAACCAGGATGGCTGCTATCAGCGAATTCGCAAGTCCCGACGAAGAGCCGTCACTACAGGAAATTGTCAATACACTCGATGAAAGCAAATTCGATATCTTACTGGTGGAGGGTTATAAGCACCTGGCGTTTGCCAAAATTGAGTTACACCGAGCCTCGGTGGGAAAGCCCTATCTGCACCCGCAGGATCCGACCATCATCGCCCTCGCCTGCGATAATGCACCCCCTGAGACGCTTTCTATTCCGCTATTGGATATTAATAGCCCGCAGGAAATAGCGAGGTTTATTTACGACGAGTTTTATTTGAAGAAGGTGGGCTAGGAGCCTGTCGGACTTAGATAATCGTAGAGATATGTACAGGATGTACGGTAGTAGAACACCAACAGTAGGCGCTTTTAGGCGATGCAGGACGCAATTGTCGAGGGAAAATCTGGCCAAAATGGCTTTTCCGCCGTACGACTGCATGGACGCGGGAGGTAGAGTACCAACAGTAGGCGCTTTAGGCGCCAACAGTAGGCGCTTTAGGCGACGCAGGAGCAGTTACCGAGATTTATCCTAAGTCCGACAGACTCCCCTAGGCTTTCGGCAAAGTAACCCCTTGCTGCCCCTGATACTTTCCCCCTCGATCTTTATAAGAAGTCTCACAGACCTCATCCGACTCAAAAAACAACATTTGCGCTACGCCTTCATTGGCATAAATTTTAGCCGGTAATGGCGTTGTATTGGAAAATTCGAGTGTGACATGCCCTTCCCACTCAGGCTCCAACGGCGTGACATTGACGATGATGCCGCAACGCGCATAAGTCGATTTACCCAGGCAAATTGTCAACACACTGCGTGGGATACGGAAAAACTCCACCGTACGCGCTAGCGCAAATGAGTTCGGCGGGATGATGCAGACATCTGCCTGAAGGTCTACAAAGCTGTTGTCATCAAAATTCTTCGGATCGACTATCGCCGAGTTGATATTGGTGAAAATTTTGAATTCACTGGCGCAGCGCACATCATAGCCGTAGCTCGAGGTGCCATAGGATATTATCTTGCCATTTTCTGATTCACGCACCTGTCCGGCTTCGAATGGCTCGATCATGCCCTCGGATTCCGCCATGCGTCGAATCCACATATCTGACTTAATACTCACGAATTAATCCTGAAGAAAATATCGCGGCAGTATATCTAGCCAGGCAGCCGGAGTCGATAATGGGATCGACTAAAAACTTCGATCACGAAAGTATTCGAGTAAATAATCGCTAAGCATTTTAACCCGACGAGACACCAGTCGGCCTGGAGGATAAACCGCGTACATGCCAGCCGCATCTCGTGGGAAATCAGTCAGAATGGGTACCAGCTTGCCGCTTTTAATATAGTCTTGCATATAAAATAAAGGTCCCGCGCAAATTGCCAGACCGTGGCTGGCAATCTCGGCCAGTAACTCTCCATTATTGGCGCTCAAACGATACTTTACACGCGGTGTGATTCGCTTGCCGTCCTGATAATAAAACCACTGATCGCCCACTGTCACATTATTGTAGTGCACAACCTGGTGGGCGGTTAATTCGGAGGGATGCTTTGGCTCGCCATATTGTTGTAGATACTCCGGGCTGGCGCAGATTGCGAAATTCACGGCCGTAAGCTTGCGTGCGATCAGGCTCGAATCCTGTAACTGACCTACCCGTACCGACAGATCGAATCCTTCAGTGACCAGGTCTACGTTGCGGTCATCGAGCTCCACCTCTATTTCGATATCCGGGTGTAGCGTCATAAATTCTGCAATAGGCCTGGAAAGCTGGCCGATTCCTATACCCAGTGGCGCGGCAAGTTTAATTTTGCCCGACAGGCTGCTGTGGGCATCAGAAACCATTTCCTCGGCGTCGTTTAAATCCGACAATAAATTAACAGCACGCTGGTAGAAATGTCGCCCGGTGTCGGTCAGCGACAGTTTACGCGTGGTTCGCTGCATCAATTGTACGCCAAGCCTTTTTTCCAGATCGCTGACGCGTCGGCTCAGAATTGATTTGGCGACACCGAGTCTGTCCGCCGCCGCGCTAAAGCTATGCCGGTCAACAACCGCAACAAAGGCTTCGAGTTCTTCGAATTTATTCATATTGTCCTGATAATACGAACAGTGAATTGTTAATTTCACTATTTATTAATTTAATCAGAACAATAATAATACCCCTGTTCTTAACCAGGAGACAACTCAAATGAACAAAGAAATGATTAATAACGTATCTACCCTAGTCGGACGCGTACTCATCTCGGTCATGTTTATCATGGCGGGTTACAGCAAAATTGGCGGCTACGAAGGCACCCAGGGATATATGGAATCGGTAGGTGTACCCGGAATACTACTTCCCGCGGTAATCGCAGTTGAATTACTCGGGGGCATCGCCGTACTAGTAGGATATCAGACTAAAATCGCTGCTTTTTTACTCTTCGGGTTTACCATTCTCGCAGCAGTCATTTTTCACAATGATTTCAGTCAGCAAATGCAAATGATTTTATTCACCAAAGATCTCGCCATCGGCGGCGCGTTTCTGCTACTTTTTGTCCATGGCCCAGGCCGGTGGGCGATCAACCCTGACAATTAAGCCCGGTATATCAACTATGACCATCAAAACAAACATATTACGAGTCGATGCCAGCGCCAGCGTCAGCTCATCAAACAGCAAAAAGCTCGGCGATGAACTGATCGCCAGGCTGCAAAGTCGATATGCCGCTACCACTGTGCAACAACGCGATTTGAATCGGGATATTTACTTCATCGACGAAAGTTGGGTTGGCGCAAATTTTACTCCGGCTGATCAACGCAGTGATGAACAAAAGCAACGACTCGCTTTCTCTGATCAATTGATCGATGAAGTCATGCAGGCAGATCATATCGTATTGACCACACCAATGTATAACTTCGGTATTCCCGCGACATTAAAGGCCTGGATTGACTTAATTTGTCGGGCCGGAGTCACCTTCCACTACACCAGCGACGGCCCTGTCGGTCTGGTTCGGGATAAGCAGGTGGATGTCATCATCACCACCGGTGGCGTGCCCCTCGGTAGCGCCGTAGACTTTGTCAGCGACTATTTGAAGCAGGTGTTTCGCTTCATCGGTATCGAAGGTATCAACATCATTGCTGCTGATCAAATGAATGTTAATGCCGACCGCAGCTATCAAAGCGCTGTTGACCAAATTGAGCTTAACTACGCAGTGAATTCTGCGGCCTGACGGAGATAAGTATGAACGATTCCAGCACCTCGAAATCACGAAAACTGAGAAGTTTGATTACAGGCATGCCTGCCACCGATGGTGCTGGAGTCAAGCTGGTTAGAGTGATAGGCCAACCAGCATTGCAGGAACTCGATCCGTTTTTGCTGCTAGACGCGTTTCGTTCGGATAACCCAAATGACTACATCGCTGGCTTCCCTTCACATCCGCACCGTGGTTTCGAAACCGTCACTTATTTATTAGACGGTCGCATGCGCCACAAGGATAGTGCCGGTAATGAAGGTGTCATCGAACCCGGAGGCATTCAATGGATGACAGCCGGCAGGGGTATAGTACACTCAGAAATGCCCGAACAGGAGGACGGCAGACTTGAGGGATTCCAGCTCTGGGTTAACCTGCCCGCATCGCACAAGATGACTCAACCGACTTACCAGGAACACGATGCCGACAATATTCCACTGGAAACCCGTCCTGGCACCAGCATCAAGGTAATCACCGGTAACACATCGCAAGGCACGGCGGGGCCGGTCTCGCAACCGCTAACCGAGCCGCTGTATCTGGATGTTAGCCTTGAGGCAAACACCACTTTTTCGGAAGCTTTACCCGAGCAGCACAACGCCTTCGTTTATGTCATCGAAGGCTCGGTCACGCTAGAGACCGAACAGGGCGAATCGACCAAGGTGATCCGAGATCAGCTCGCAGTTTTGACTAAAGGCACGGTTATCGATCTCCACAGCCAGGATCAAATGGCCAGGTTTCTACTCATCGCTGGCAAACCGCTAGGCGAACCCATTGCCCGCAGCGGGCCATTTGTGATGAACAGTCAGGCAGAGTTACAACAGGCTTATATGGATTACCAAAGCGGACAGTTTTAAAACCGCTCAGGGTTCAACCCCTGTGTCGGCTATAAGGCTTTTTTAAGCGGTTCTTTCTGCGCCGCTTTTGCAAATTCTACATGTTCAAGCTTATGCATCAATGAGCGGAATGTCTGGCCATTTTCATTAATCAGTTCGTGAGGAAAAGCAAACACTGGATCGATGCCGGGAGCGGCACGCTTCAGCTGGAAGAAATAATCGACCACATTCTGCCCTACAGTTTCTTCGTAACCAAACCCGGAGAGGTCTACCAGGCCGGTGACTTTATTCGCCTCACCAACAGGAAAAGCGATTAGATCGACCACCCTTCCTGCGTCACCAACCACAATGTCCTGCCTGAAATCTAAAGCGCTCTCGCGTATATTTTGCCGCACCTCTTTGATGCTGCGTTTGCTCGACTTTTCCAGGGTAGATTTCAACAGGCTACCAAGAAACGAATGATTTAAGGCATTTTCGCCAAATTCTGGCGATTTTTTGTTTTCTTCCTGCCGGTATAACGCGCGCGACAGGTAATTAGTTATCTGCGTTCTGCCATGCTCAAGTTGATCGAAGTTCCGGTGTAGAAAATGAAACGCTTTTTTCTTCGGTCGACTCATTAGTACATTCAGTTCACCTTTGCGTTTATCCGCATCATCACCCTGCTTAAATGCACCCATGTTATAGCGTGTGACATCCCAGAAATAAAAGATATAGTCTCGTTCCTTACCTTGTAGCGCGGCACCAGCACCGTCGAGTACATCCTCTCCACGGTTGAGTTTTTTAATAAATTTGTCTTTCGCAAACTTCATGTAGGGTTCGTTTTTGAGCAGGAAGTAGCACAGCGCGACATCAGTTTCTATATCGATTTTTTCGCCACTTGCTGTTTCAATCTTCTTCAGCGAACTCTGCACAAAGTTCAGATAGCGCTCGACCATTTCAGTTTCGATACCCTTGAATTTGCCACTAGTGGCCTTTTTAGAGGTTTCGATTTTCCTTTCGCTGTAGTCAACCACCACCGAAGAGGCATGTTCAGGCAAGCTCCATTGCATGATTTTGAGCTCATTGTCATACACGTACTTATTGGAGAACTCGATAATTTCAGCCGGGCAGCGGTAGTGCTCATTGAGCATCACCGAGGCCTGTTTAATCGCTTTTACCAGCGCAAAAATATGCGAACCACCGCCCTTGAAACCGCGTGCCTGCGTGGTTCTCAGATGCTCATCAAGCTCATGATCCTTGAACAGGTAATCATCGATGACTGAATTTTTCTGCAGTACGGTTTGCCTGTCATCACCGACAACCAGCATTTTTTTCGCCCTGAACATCAACGACATCGAATCATCAACCCGGCATTGAGTCGCCTCATCGATAATGACAAGATCAAAGCTTTGCTCGACACAGGGCAGCAAAAAGGGAACGGTCTGTTTTCTGACTACCCAGATAGGGAAGCTGTCAAAAAGTTTCTGCCTTAGCTCCTCAAAAACACTACCGCTCTCGCTAATCGATTTAAATTGTTTAAGATTATCAACCAGTGCCATGATGCTGGTGATATTGTTGGTTCCAGAACCCATTTTCGACGCGGTAGCAGACCGAACAATCCCATGCAGGTTTAGTTCCAGGCGCTCCTTAATAATTTTGTCGTGTTGTGTGTATAAATCGGCAATCTCCTCAAGTACACCCTGTATGGACGACCCTTTGCCAGGATCATTGCCAACATCGATACGTGTTTTTTGATCAATACTGCGATATAAACCCAATGCACGAGAGGGTTCATCGCCAATACGAATCGATTCATGTATTTCCCGCAATAGTCCCCAGAGTCCGTCAGACCAGCTATCCGACATTTTTAGCAAGGCAATTTGATCCTTGACCTTGTGCAATAAAATTTTAGTGCTTATCAACAATTCCGATTTGAAACCAGAGCGGATTAATTTGATCAATCTCAGCAAACTATTGCCCTGCGGAGAAACCTGCGCCTGTATCACCGATTCCAGATAACGAATAATTTCGTGGCGCGGATATTCTCTGGTTATTTCATGAAAAGCCTCCAGAGTTTTGGGCTTTCTCTGCAGAATTAACGACAGGATTTTTTCGTCATCCTTCAGGATTCGGACTTCGGCATCGAAGTTTTTGGCGGGGATTTTGAAAAAATGATAACACTCCTGCATATTTGCATTGATCAAATTAAAGCGATTTTGCACAAAAGAATCGATTAGCTGACGATGTCGTGAATTTTTGCCCTGGATCAAATCCAGAAACTCAAGCAGATTTTTAATATCAGTTTGAGCCTGATCCTTTTTCAGCACGCGATGATCAAAGGGCACATCCTCGCTCATCTGACCGATCATTTTTTGCGTAATTTGAGCGGTAAGTTTTGCAATGTTTTGTTTAACGACTTTAATCTTCTTCTCGAGATTATCCACACTAGCACCCGACCCAGGCCCCGGCTCCTGAACCTTGAAAGCTTTAGTCAGCCTGGCAACCATGTCCTCCAGGCTATGGTCACCGACTTCCACCTCATCGATAACCTTAATGGCACCAAACAATAGATCTTTCCATTTTCGCTCGGCCGGGGTACCCTTGTCGTCGCCGATTAAGTATTCCTCTAATTTCTCGATCAAGGCTTCAATCGCGGCCTGCTGATCGCTGACAATCAAAATCCTTTGCTTGCTGTTAATACAGTGGATTAACAAATTCATGATGGTGTGCGTCTTGCCGGTGCCCGGAGGACCTTCGAGTAACACCAGATTATGTTTATTCAAACCGTCTACTAGCGCTCGTGTACTCTGTGGTAGCATCCCGGGCATCCAGGTAATGGGCGCGAACTCCCCCTCGACAGGATTTTCGAGCTGTAGTTCCGGTGTTAAAAAAGTGCCCAGTAAAGACTGATAGAAGCGTTTGCTGGATTGGTGTGCAATGGAATTAATTTTATCCAGATCGAGCTCGAGCGCCTGATCAATCGGATTGAGGAGTTTCGGTGCGCGGTATAGGTAGACGCTCTCCAGGTCGCATTCGATACCATTCACCTTTAAATCGCCGAGAATGCCACCTTTGCCATTTTCATCCTTGTAGCCCAGTAGAATTTCCCTGGTGCGGTCGAATATACTTTCTTTTATGGGTAGGTAACGTGACAGGCAAATGCGATCATTTAATTGATCTACACTGATATCCTGAGCCAGCAGGGTATTAAGAAACTTATCAACATTATCCACACCGGCAACGGTTTCACTGAATTTGCCGACCAGGTGAGCAAGCGCCAGGTGATTTAAATAAAATTGACCATTCTGCCTGGATTCCAGGTGAACCCCTCGACCGGATTCACGAATACGAACCCTGGTGTAGTAAAGCGGAAAGCGGAAGGTTTTAATGGTTCTGTTGAAGGTAAACAGGGCATCAACAATTTCAAAACCAAGGTAATAATCTGCGGAACGATCATTGATAAATTTGTCACGGAACATACTCGATTCTGTCGTGCTCAGTTCAAAATAGAATTTACCGCTTTCAAACTTTTTGACCTCAGCCGCTTCCAGAGGTATGGCGAACTGGGAAAGAATCGCCTTGCCTCTCGAATTACCGCTAGCGCCACTGTCTTCCTGCTCTGCGGCTGGATTAAGGGATATTTTCTGGTCGCCAAAAACTTCTTCATAATCGACCTCGATGTTTTTTTCACTGAGCCGTTCGCCGAGTTTTGGCTGATACAGATTGGCATCTTTATTGGCACCTGAGTGTCGTGCGACACCCGGTTTTGGCCCCGCTTTGCCGCTGTTGCTGACATCACCATCGAGGATGACTTTCTGGGCGAGCCTTGGCGTATAGCGTTCTATTTTTTGCAGAACGTCCTTACGCAAGGCGAGCGCACTGGTAATACTTTTACTGCCTTTGACAAAACTGAACTGAAATAATTTATGGTAGGAGATGATCTCCTCCAGCACATCATTCGGGTGCTGAAGCCTTCCATCGTAAAGCAGCTTGTCTAACGCAGCCAGGCAACGACGGCTGACCGTGATGTATCCTGAAGACCCTTCTCTTTCCTCGATATCCTGAATAATCAAATTATTCAAATCCATACCGGAGGACTTAAAATAAAAATACTCTCGATTAAGAAATTCAATTTGATGCTCGAATGGCCCAGCCTGTTTCTTGCTAAGATTCTTGCTGAGTTCATTGTTAAGAATCATTTTTATTTCGGCGCGAAACTGACCAAAAATAAAACGCGGGATAAATATTTTGCGACCTTCGGCTGTATTTTCGAGGCTATATATCTGGAACCCATGATCGTTTATGAAGCGCTGAATACGAAATATATTATTCCGATCACCTCTTTTTGACAGCTTGATCTCGGTTGTTGCGTGCCTTAAATTCGTTTTTGCCATTTTTATTCTTAACCGCTTATTATCGTATTAGCAGCGAAACTCGCCGATTTCGGGCTCTGGCATTTTCCAGCTCAACGCCGGACTTACCTCTGATGTCGACTACCGCCCGCGTGTGCGCATAACCCACAGCGCGCAGCCGTTTGGCTGAAAAGCCACTATTTCGCAAATGCAATATGACGCTACTGGCGCGCTTGCCGCTCAGGCTCCAGTTGGTTTCGACTTCACCGTCGGTGAGTCGATAAAACGGCACATCATCGGTATGCCCTTCAATATCGATTAGATATTCAGTCTTCAGAATCTCTCTCAAAAGCGGCTCAATGGAATGCAGTGCTTCGCCTTTGATCGCGGCCTTACCCGGCGCAAACAGTACGCCGGTATCAAGATCCACTCGTACGCCGTCTTTAGCCAGTTGAACCGACGCGCCAGGAATGCCCGGTGCAGTTTCGATAATTTCGCGGAGCGTTTCCGACAGCTCGACCAGCGTATTATCGGTACTGCCGGTCATCACGCTTTTAATTTTCTCGAAAGAGCCTATATCGATTTTACTCATGGTCAGTAGCATCACGAGAAACACACATAGGATGACCATTAAGTCACCAAAGCTTATGTAAAAGGAATCAAGACCCTCTTCGTCGGATTCTGCAGAAAGTTGTTCGAGGCTCACGCCGCTCCACCCATCTTGGTATTCATCGACATCGAATCGAGTTGACGTTCTTCGCGGCGAATTAACGCACTGACACGATTCATCAGCAGCTTATGGGTTTCAATATAAATATTATTATGATGTTCCAGTCGACCGGCCAATGGCGTAAATACCAGCGAACCGAGTATCGAACCAAATGCTGTGGTCATCAAAGCCAGCGACATCGCCGGGCCGATTTGGGTCGGGTTCTCAAGTGACTGTAGCACCTCGATTAGTCCAATAACGGTACCCAGCAAGCCGAGTGCTGGTGCCACTTTTGAACCCTTGTTGAGCAACGAGGCTGATACTTTTCGCAACAGGAAAACCGACGCGACGCGGTTAGTAACAAAGTCTTCAATTTCTTCATAGAAAAGCTTTTCCTTGCGCATATGGATAATGTCATTGAGCAATTCGCCGGTAATTTCACTGCCATCACGCATATCAAGAATGCTTCCGCCCTTGATAATCATATCGTCAAGCTCGTTGATTACCGGGTTGAGATGTTTAACCGGGTTGGCAATAAACGAGCGAACTACCAGCACAATGGTGTGGAAGAATGTTTCCACATCGAACTGGAACAACAGCACACCGAGGGTTCCACCGACAACAAAGAAAAAACTACGAAAATCGTTGAACATTATGGTATTACCCGAACCAAGCCCTATTCCAAGACCGGTATCGATGCCGACCGCCGAAACCAGAACAGCAGCGAGTAATGCGACACTGAAAAACACGGTTATCGGATCAAATCGTCGGTTTGAAACGCTGAGGTACTTCTTGTCTTTTAAACCATTCATGGGTGAGCCTCTAAGCTTTACTGTTTTTTATCTTCAGCCAGGTTAACTAATTGATTTTTGGCAATGTCATATACAATCAGCTGTTCCTGTATGCGACTGGTAAACTGCGCCGAATTTTTTGAGCCATAGACGGAAAAATGAACCACGTAACCATCGACGATAGAAATAACCACTTTCATGCCACGGCTGAGTGATTTTATGGTTTCTGCCTCCATCGGATTCACAGCTTTGATTTGAAATTCGTTACGCATAGAATCGCGAGCCTTAAACCTGTCTTTCTCGACGTATAAAAGTTCCGCGGTACGCTTTTCCAGACGATCAATTTCCTCGCTGGTGAAAAAGATAATGCCGAGCGGCAGATCCAGGCCTTCTTCCAGAATGATCAGGCAGCGCTCCTGAAAATTGGGAATTCGATCCAGCATATGGGTCGGGATATCGATGACTTCCTTCTGGCACTTCACTTTAATTTTTCGGCGCTTCAGGTCGACCTTCTCGACTCGGCACATTTTCGCGTTTTCCGGTAATACGCGTTGCGAATCCAGCGCCCGGGATGCCCTGCTAAGTGATTTCTGCTCCCGGTTTAATTGTTGAGTGAGCACACTAACCTGATCTGAAAGCTCTTCGTTGGCGGCCTTCAGTTGCTTTATTTCCTCGCGCAGATCTTTGTTCTTTTTAAGTTCCGGGTTCGGCGCCCACGCGGGTAAATTCTTGTCAGATAGTTTCGATTCGTATTTGGAAATCTCATCATAAAAGCTGCGAAGGGTATCGCCAATATTATTTTTTTTCGGTAATTCGAATCGGATGCAGGGGAAATATTCACTGACTTTAGCTGGCGAATTCTTATTGCCCTTTCCGGGGCTCTTGCCATATATGGAAAAGTTAAGACTGTCCAGGCAGGATAAAATATTTTCTAGATTAGGTACAAAACCATGCGCATCAAGCACCGTTTTGATCGTGCTAACTGGATTAGAAAATAGTATTCGGTCAATCGTGATATAAAAGAATTTCGCATCCTGATCAAAATCGACAGTAGAGAGATTTTGGTTGATTGAAGCCTTCGACAGGTCGACGATATCCTTGTCCGAGATTACCTTTAGTATTTCTTTTTCAAAAATGGCCATTTGCTCATCTAATATAGTACACCAATGTAATGTTGCAGCAGTTAGTAGGCGTGCACTATCCCGAGACAGGGGCGACACGGCAATACCTGTCATTGTTCTGTTAGAGGGTAGCTTCAGGCTGCGACAGCCTCATATGAATTATCACAGCGGGCAGTAACGAAACTGAATTGTTAATAATTAGTAATTTGGACCGAAATGTGTCGGTCGGTAACTTTCCAAAATATTGGTAACGCATTGTACCTTTGTAGCTCCGAGAATATAGTGATGAAAATCTCAACCAGCCATATTTGTGGCCGACAAACCGCCTGGCGAACCCATTGCCCGCAGCGGGCCATTTGTAATAAACAATCAGGCAGAATTACAGCAGGCTTATATGGATTACCAAAGCGGACAGTTTTAATCGATCATCCAGGAAGGTCGGCAATTAACAGCCAACGAATATTGATATTTTTGAGTCGTAGGCGTAAATTTTACTTTAATATTAAATGAAAGCCGGAAAGTCATTGCCAAATGAATAAATTTTATTCAATGCTATTTATATGCCTGGCAGGTTTCATGTTTCAGCATGCTCTGGCCGCGCCACCTGAACAATATGATTTTGTTTCATTCGACCAGGCTCTGAAACAGGCTGATGATGACAATAAACCCATGTTTCTATACTTCGGGCGTTACGGTTGCAATACCTGCCGCAAGATGCATAAGGAAGTGTTCTCAGACTCGACATTGAGACAAAACATGTCTGAACGGTTTGTACTGGCCTATGTCGATACCGAAAGCGGTAAACGCATCCGCCTGGCTAACGGTGAACGTACAACCGAAATGCAGTTTGCATCGCGAAGCCGAATCCAGGGCACGCCTACCTTTATCTATTTTTCCGAAGATCAAAAACCGCTGTTTAAAAAATCAGGATTTCAATCCATTGCGCAGATGCAGCAGTACAGTGATTTTGTATCACAGGGGCATTATAAAACGACAACTTTAAAGCAGTATTTGTCCAGGAGCCTGTCGAATTAAAATTATTGGATTAGCGATATCGATTTGGTTTTATGCCATATCCTTCGAGTTATCTGCGCAGTGGCAATTCAGCGAACGTATAGCCATTACCGGAGATGCCATCAAAAGCACTTATCACCACCTGGAAGGCGCCGGCCGTAAACATATCGCTGTTTCGGGCGATAAGATTGCCGTGCTCTGGGAAGATGATCGTAGCGGCGACCCACAAATATATCTGGCACTAAATGTCAGAACCGATCCGGGCTTTACATCTGCGCTAAAAGTGAGTACCGGTAGAGAAGCTTACGAACCGGCTATTGCCAGTTTGGCGGACGGTCGGTTTGTGCTGGTCTGGGAACAGGATGGGGCTATTTATCTTAATACTCACGACGGGCAATCTTTAAACAAACCACTAAAGCTTTCTTCAGACTCGTTGGCCAGTCAATCGAGCGTGGCGACCTACAATGATCAGATCTACGTGGTATGGCGAGAGCAACAGGGCCGAACATGGAGCCTGCAGGTTGCTCGACTGTCGAGCGCACAAAAACAGAACACTGAGTTACTCTCGATCGAGCCCGTCGAATCAAAACCTTATGATACACCCGTCCTGTTCCCCACCCTGGCATCTAATAAATCTGGACTTTATGTGGCCTGGGAAGATCGCACCGCAGGACACACACGGTTGAAATTCAGCTTTTCAGCTGATCAGGCAAAAAATTTCATGGCACCGTCATATCTGAACGAATTTTACTCAAACCGAACTGAATACGACAAAGGCAACGGTGTGACCCGGGTCTCGATGGCAGACTTTTCTGACGATGAAATTGTCGCCGCCTGGATGGATAAACGCCGAAGAGGAGGTTATGGCATATTCTCTTCGATTGGCAGTGAAGGCGCCTTCGGTCCCAATGAGAAAATCCATGGGGCGGAAGGTGATAAACTGCCGCATTCCAATCCTGCCACGAGTGGAAATCCCGACGGTTCGATGCTAGTAGCCTGGGATGACTACAGAAGCGGTGATTCCGATATCTGGCTAACCAGCCTTGATGAAGACGGAGAATGGGGTGAAAATTTTAGTCCCGCTATTGCCTCCGGACCGGGTGAGCAATCACATGTTTCGGTGGCACTGGATCAAACGGGTGGATTGCATCTGATCTGGATAGAACGAGACAGTCCATTAGCACCCACGCTGCTCTGGTACAGTTATGGCGAACTAGAGTAGCCGATTAATTAGTAAAACATAGCGTTTATCTTAGGACGCCTCTGGTTATTAGTGGGAAGTTTTTAGAGTACGGTGAATGATTTAATTCGCCCCCCTGGAAGTTATCAACCTGTTTGGGAGGGTCCTTTTTCCATAAGCAGCCATTCAATTAACCATCGAGAACTTCTCTGAACCCACAGTTGACCCCGGAAGTTCGACTTAATTCTGTCAATGTCTGCTTTAGTACTATCGTGTTGATAATAACAAGATTTAAAGCTTTTGATTAACCCCCACCCCTGGCTTAAGACTGGGGGCGGGTTAAAGCGGAATTTACACGCTCAATGAACTCGGCGGGCAAACTGCCAAGTAATTAGGATCAGGCTCCGGATAGTTTATCAATTATTTTCAATAACAATACTCGGAAACGCAGCAGAATGATCTTTTGCCCTGGTCGCCAGTTTAGCGGCTGTCTTACGCGCAATCTCACGATAAATAGCGCTAATCTGACTATCTGCCATCGCCGCAACAGTCGGGTTGCCACTGTCTGCCTGTTCGCGAATACGGATATCGAGCGGAAGTGCACCGAGAAAGTCGACGCCGTGCTCCTCGGCCATGCGTAAACCGCCGCCCTCACCAAATATATGCTCGGCGTGGTTACACTGGCTACAGATATGGATACTCATATTCTCCACTATACCAAGTACCGGCACTTCAACCTTTTCAAACATTTTCAATCCCTTTTTCGCATCCATCAGGGCAATATCCTGCGGTGTGGTGACGATGATTGCACCGCTCACCGGAATTTTCTGCGCCAATGTCAACTGTATATCACCGGTGCCGGGTGGCAAGTCGACTACCATATAGTCGATATCTTTCCAGCGTGTGTCGTTGAGCAGTTGTTCCAGTGCCTGGGTGACCATCGGGCCGCGCCAGATCATCGGTGTATCTTCCTCAACCAAATATCCAATCGACATCGACTGAATGCCATGACCAATCATCGGCTCCAGGCTCTTGCCATCAGATGAATCTGGTTGACCCTGGCAGCCCAGCATTCGTGGAATACTCGGCCCATAAATATCGGCATCGAGGATACCAACCGTCGCACCTTCGGCCTGCAATGCCAGCGCCAGATTTACCGCGGTGGTGGACTTGCCGACACCGCCCTTACCCGAGGCGACGGCGATAATATTCTTTATCCCAACCAGCGGTTTCAGATTTTGCTGCACCGTATGGGATTTGATCTTGCTCGATACCTTGACATCGATATCGCCGATGCCCTCAATTCCCGCGAGCTGATCGCGTACCGCCTGCTTCAGAGTATCGAAGTAACCCGCTGCCGGGTATCCGAGTTCCAGTGTAATACTGACTTTGTCGCCATCGATTGCGATATCCTTGACCGACTTTGCCGCCATCAGGTCGGCGTCCATGTGTTGGTCAACAACCTGGCTCAGAGCAGTTTCAATTTGCTGTTTGGTGATAGACATTTAAAACTCTATATCCGCGGGTTTTTATACGAGGCGGGCATTTTACATGAGGTACCACCCTAATATCACTTAGTTTTTATGCGTTTGTTCAATTGCTAACCCGCATATTGCATGAAGGGAACGAAGTTCAGGGGAAATATGGCAAACAAGGTTGGTGGATCGCCCGCCGAAGCATAGCCGTAGCTATGGTTCAAGGGGGATCGGCCAAGATCGCCTACAGGGATTGTAGGTGGTAGAGCAACGCAGGAGCGGCTTGCCGAAGCAGTCAGATTTTTCCTGACTAATTCGTCTGGAACGAATTTGAACAGCTCTGCTGGCCCGAAGGGCGAAAGGCAGGATGTCTGTAGTAATTCGTTCAGGTATAAACTATATTTTGCAATTTTAGTGGTTTTTCCACCAATATATTTGAAAGTATTGATGAAATTCATAATATGTTACCGCCTTCATGCAATTTGCGGGCTATACAGCTCCCTGCGCAACACATAAACTACGCTGCTTTACGCAAACATACCTCGCAGATGAGTTCCGAACCACGCCAAATCGTCGTTACCAGCGCCCTGCCCTATGCCAATGGCCCGATCCATATCGGTCATTTGCTGGAGTATATTCAAACCGATATCTGGGTGCGCTTCCAGAAATTACGCGGGCACGAATGTATCTATGTCTGCGCCGACGATGCCCACGGCACCCCGATCATGCTGCGCGCGCAGGCTGAGGGGGTCACCCCACAGGTTTTAATCGATCGTATAAAAATCGAACACGAGCAGGATTTCTCCGAATTCCTGATTGAATTCGATAATTATTACAGTACCCACTCGGACGAAAACCGTTATTTTTCTGAACTGATTTATTCTCGCAATAAAGAAGGCGGCCATATCCGCACGAAAGTCATCTCGCAGGCTTACGACCCGAAGGCGGAAATGTTTCTGCCGGATCGCTTTATTAAGGGCGAATGCCCGAAATGTGGCACGGCCGATCAATACGGTGACAATTGCGAGAGTTGCGGCGCGACCTACGAACCCACTGACCTGAAAAACCCGATCTCGGTAGTGACAGGTGAAACTCCGGTCGAAAAAGATTCGGAACAGTACTTTTTCAAACTCGAAGACTTCGAAGACATGCTCAAAGTCTGGACCCGGGCCGGGCACATTCAAAAAGAAATTGCCAACAAGATGGATGAATGGCTTAACGAGGGCTTAAAGGACTGGGATATATCGCGCAACGCACCCTACTGGGGATTCGAGATACCCGATGCGCCGGGTAAATATTTTTATGTCTGGCTCGACGCACCGATTGGCTACATGGCGAGTTTTAAAAACTGGTGTGAGAAAAACGATTACGACTTCGACAAATACTGGAACAAAGATAGCGAAACTGAACTGTTTCATTTTATCGGCAAAGACATTGCTCGCTTCCATACGCTATTCTGGCCTGCGATGTTGCATGGTGCCGGATTCAGAAAGCCCAGCGCGGTTTATTGCCACGGATTTTTAACCGTTGACGGCCAGAAAATGTCGAAGTCACGCGGTACTTTCATCAAGGCGAGAACCTATCTCGAACATTTAAATCCTGAGTACCTGCGCTACTATTTCGCCGCCAAACTCGGGCCCGGGGTCGATGATATCGATTTAAATCTGGAAGATTTCAGTGCCCGCGTGAATTCCGACCTGGTCGGCAAGGTGGTTAATATCGCCAGCCGTTGCGCCGGCTTTATCAACAAGCGATTCGATGCGATGCTGTCCGAAAGCATGAGCGATACCAGCCTAAGCAAGCAATTTAGCGAGGCTGCTGACAGTATTTCCAAAGCTTATGAAGACCGCGAATTCGGCCGCGCGATGCGTGAGATCATGGCGCTAGCAGATCGGGCGAATCAGTACATCGATGAAAAACAGCCCTGGGTTGCGATCAAGGACGAAGCCCGCCATGCCGAGGTTCAGGACATTTGCACGATTGGCCTTAACTGCTTTCGCCAACTGGTTATTTTACTCAAACCGGTATTACCGCGACTGGCATCGCAGGCCGAAACCTTCCTCAGCGTCGATGCGCTAAAGTGGGCGGATCTCGAAACCGATTTGCTGGGTCATAAAATCAACCGCTTCGAGCCATTGATGACGCGTATCGAACCTGTCTTTATCGAGCGTATGATCGAAGCCACTAAAGAGGCCATAATCGAGGAAAACAAGATCAATGCCGGTACAGGCAATTCAGGCGACCCATCGATAGAAACGATTGCCGACCAAATCAACTACGACGACTTCGCCAAACTCGATTTTCGTGTGGCGCGTATTGTCGCCGCGAAACGCGTCGAAAAGTCGGACAAGCTGCTGCAACTGACACTGGATATCGGCAGCGAGACGCGCAATGTATTTGCCGGCATTAGCGGTGCCTACGAACCCGAAGCCCTGGAAGGTAAACTGACAGTAATGGTAGCCAATCTGGCGCCAAGGAAAATGCGTTTCGGTGTATCAGAGGGCATGGTGCTAGCCGCGGGGTCGGGTGACAAGGAGCTCTATGTGCTGCATCCGGACAGTGGCGCCAAACCGGGTATGCGCGTCAGCTAACCTTCACTTTGCACAGAAGCCATCCAGAAGTTCACGTATGAAACCAATTTCAGGGCTTTCCCTGCTCGCCTGCCTGCTGTATTTATTATTCCAGCCAGCGATCGCGCTCGAATCGAAAAAAATCTACCAGCTACACGAGAACAGCATATTCCAGATACGTGTACTGAATCGGGAGACTGGTAAAAAATCGAGTATCGGTTCGGGTTTTATCGTCGGCAACGGTCGACAGATTGCGACTAACTTCCACGTCATTAACAAGATTATTCTGGAACCGGAACTATTTTATGTAACCTATTTGAACAAAAACGGTCTCACGGGCGAACTCAAACTGGCCGCACTGGATGTAGCTCACGACCTCGCGTTACTAACCGCCGATAAAGTCCTCGGCGAAGCGATTATCACCAGTGACCTGCCGCCCAAGGGCGCACCGGTGTTCGCGATGGGTAATCCGCTCGATCTCGGCCTTAGCCTCGCGGTAGGCACTAACGGCGGCATTCTTAACCAAACCGATGATAGCCGAATATTATTTTCGGGCAGCCTCAACCCCGGCATGAGCGGTGGACCGACATTCAACGAAAACGGCGAAGCGATAGGAATAAACGTCGCCACTGCGCGCAACGATATCAGCTTTATCGTGCCCTCCAGATTTTTGAAGAAACTGATCGCAAATGCCGAGGATTCCGGGATCAGTTCATCCGACGATTTGAAAAGTGAGGTAACGAGCCAATTATTCGCCTACGAGCAGGGTTATATAAAAGAACTACTCGGCGCAGACTGGCCTGCCATTCAACTTCGTCAATTGAGTCTGCCCGGCACCATTTCGCCCACTATTCGCTGTTGGGACAATAGTGCAAAGCTCACGGCTAATGCGTTATTTAAACGCTTCCAGATCCGTTGCGCGAATAAAAATCACGTTTATCTGGACGATGCTAACAAATTTGTCGGAAACCTGATTTACGAGTATTACTGGCTCGAATCCGATCAGCTCGACCCCATACGTTTTTACAATCTATATGAAAAACTCAACAAAGATCAGATCGAAAACAATCTAAGCCAGGAAGAAGTCAGCAACTTTAACTGCGATACCTGGTTCCTTGATGTTTCGGGTGAAGAATTCAAGGCCAATCTGTGCCGACGCGAGTACGTCGAATACGACGGACTAAGTGATGTACTGTTTACCGCAGCCCTGACCGGGTATGGTAATAAAGGATTTTTTATCACCTTTATTATGACTGGGACCGATTTTGACGCGACTGTGCCACTGATCAAAAAATTTCTGGAGAAGGTGTTGTGGACGGGCTGATTCTCGAGATTAAAACAAGGGGTCTGCACCGCTACCATGCGCTAGATAAGTCTGAGCTTCGCATCGGTCGAGCACTCGACAACGATATCATCCTATCCGACCCCACCGTCGAACCCTATCACCTAAAGATCTTGCTCGACGACGAGGGTAAGGTCGAATTACAAAACCTGGCAAGCGTGAATCCCGCAAGGTTTAATAACACGCAGGAAGACATAATAACATCTAAAACGCTTCCGATAGAATTTAGCCTGGGACGAATTTCAGCCCGTATTCTATCCCGTAGTCACCGCGTCCCAGCAACAAAATCGCTCACCAGCCATGGTCGTTTGCAGCGTCTTTTTGGCCACTGGGGATGGGCAGCGATGCTACTTACCTCGTGTTTTATGGCAGGGGCCCTGGAATTTTACTTCACCTCGTACAATACCCTGAAATGGGATGATTTAATCAAATATGTATTCAGAGAGTCAGTATTTAGCATTGCCGCGTTCGTAGCTACGCTATCGATACTGGAACGCCTGTTAGTAAATCGCTGGGAAATCAAGCCTCTGATTATTTCGGTTGCACTGATCTATCTGAATTACCAAATTCTATCGGCCCTGGTAGTCGAACTGACATACCTGTTTTCCTCCAACCTGCCAATTTCGATTTTCAACCTCGGATGGTATCTATTATTCATTCCGGCTGCAGTCAGTTTTTACCTGATTCATGTCACCCACCTGGCACATAGAAAAAGTATCCTGCTAGCCATCCTGATCAGCAGTCCTTTTGCGGTACTGGCCATTATGCAAAACCCCGCCATTAATTCGTTTGTTGAAGATTTCAGTTCGGCGGCGAATTATCAGAAAAGCCTGAGCCCGTTGAACTGGCATTTGTCGCCAACAATTTCAATCGACGAATTTATTAACGAGGCCACCGATTTGCAGCCCGGCGAATTTGCGGAATAGTGGCTAATTTCTGTCTACATTTTACAAAGCCATAGCCCACCGATTGCCAACCCGCATTGCTCTACTGGCATCGAGTCCGGCATGACCACCGGAAAACGGATGTTTGACATATATCATTCGAGCACTAACAGTAAACCTGTAATATCTCAAAATACACGATTAAAGCCTTATCAAATATCTAATTCATCTATTCCTAAATTTAATAATAACCCCTTATATAATCAGTATTTTTCATAACATCTACACTTTATAATACGCGCCTATGTCTGAATATTTTCTTCTATTGGTAGGCACTGTTTTCGTCAACAATATCGTGTTGGTGAAATTTCTCGGCCTGTGCCCTTTTATGGGAGTTTCACGCAAGGTCGAGACCGCCATCGGTATGAGTGCGGCAACGACTTTCGTACTAACTCTGTCGGCAATCTTGAGTTATATGATCAATAGCTGGATCCTGGCTCCGCTCGGTCTCGAATTTTTGCGCACCATTGCGTTTATCATCGCTATTGCCGCTGTGGTCAATTTCACCGAACTGGTGGTGCACAAAACCAGCCCTCTGCTCTACAACGTACTCGGAATTTTCCTGCCACTGATTACCACCAACTGCGCGGTACTTGGTGTCGCTCTGATTAACGTTCAGGAGGCGAATAGTTTTATTGAATCCGCGATTTATGGATTTGGTGCGGCACTGGGGTTTTCGCTGGTGCTTATATTATTCGCCGCAATGCGCGAGCGCATTATTGTAGCCGATGTGCCAGCTCCATTTCAGGGTGCTGCAATCGGGCTGGTAACCGCAGGATTGATGTCGCTGGCGTTTATGGGACTAGGCGGATTAGTCAAGGTTTGAATCGATGATAGTCGCCATTCTCACCATCAGCCTGATGGCCGGATTATTCGGTCTAATCCTCGGATACGCCGCGATTCGATTTAAGGTTGAGGGCAATCCAATTGTCGATCAAATCGATGCCCTGTTACCGCAAACCCAGTGCGGGCAGTGCACCTACCCCGGTTGTCGCCCCTACGCGGAAGCGATTGCTAACGGCGAAGCACCGATTAACCAGTGCCCACCCGGCGGCCAGGCAACCATAGTAGCACTCGCCGATTTGCTCGACCTCGAGGTTCTAGAACCCAACGAAGAACATGGCGAACACCATGACATTCCACTGGTCGCGATCATCGATGAACAGACCTGCATCGGCTGCACGCTGTGTATTCAGGCCTGCCCGGTGGATGCGATACTCGGTTCGGCAAAACACATGCACACGGTGATCGCCGATGAATGTACCGGCTGCGAGCTTTGCCTGCCACCCTGCCCGGTCGATTGCATTGATATGGTACCGATTAAACAAACCATTGATGACTGGAAATGGTCTGTGCCGCAACAGCAGCAGGATCTCGTGCATGGACAATAAGTCGCAATACAAACTCCATCACATGCATGGTGGTATGCGGCTGGAAGGGTACAAGGCCGAGTCGATGGGCCAGCCTTTGCAACAGGCCACGCTAGCTGAACAATTGATTCTGCCATTAAAACAACATATCGGTGAAACCAATAAACCACTGGTGAGTCCGGGAGACCGGGTTTTACGTGGTCAGTTGATCGCCGACAGCTCATCACCGATTAGCGCAGCGATACACGCGCCAACATCTGGAAAAATTCGCGAAATTGCACCCCATCCGGTACCCCATCCTTCCGGTCAGTCGAGTGACTGTATCGTCATTGACGTCGACGGCAAGGATGAATGTCTGGAGTCTGCGGCGGTCGACCCTGCCAGCCTGAGCGTTGTCGATTTAATCGCGCGGATTCGCGATGCCGGTATTGTCGGTCTCGGGGGAGCGGTATTTCCAACCGCAGCCAAATTGTCGCGTGCGCAGAGCCAGGGGATCGATACGCTGGTGATCAATGGCGTCGAATGCGAACCCTATATCAGCTGCGATGACATACTGATGCAAACTTACAGCGATGAGATTTTGCGCGGCATCGGCTATCTACAGCAAATTTTTAAACCTAAATCTACCTTGATCGGTATCGAAAATGACAAGCCGAAAGCGATTCAATCAATGCAACTCGCGCTCGATTCCAACCCCCTCGCGAATACACGAATTGTGATGATACCAACCCTGTATCCATCGGGTGGTGAAAAGCAGTTGATCCAGATTTTGACCGGCAGGGAAATACCGAAAGGAAAGCTGGCTTTCGACATCGGTATGTTTTGCCAGAATGTAGGCACCTGCGTAGCGATAAGCCGCGCCCTGGACCAGGATGAAGCCTTGACCTCGCGCATTGTCACACTTTCCGGTGACGCTATACGACAACCGGGTAACTGGGAGGCTCGTCTCGGTACTCCGGTTCGACACTTAGTCGAGCTCGCCGGTGGTTATCTCGACGATCAGGCACATCGACATCTGGTGATGGGTGGCCCGATGATGGGATTTACCCTGCCGAGTGATCGGGCGCCGATTGTTAAGGCAAGCAACAATATTCTGGTCATGCATCAACAGACGTTTGCACAACGGCTGGATAATCACGATGAATGTGTACGCTGCGCCAGGTGCACCGATGTCTGCCCCGCGCAATTGTTACCCCAGCAGCTCTACTGGCACGCGCGCGCCAGGACCTATGATAAGGTCGAGGAATATAGCCTGTTCGATTGTATCGAGTGTGGCTGCTGCTCGGCGGTTTGTCCGAGTGAAATTCCGCTGGTGCAATATTATCGCGCGGCCAAAAGCGAAATACGTGCCGCGCAGCAGGCACAGTTCAAATCGGATCGTGCGCGCATACGGTTCGAATTCCGCGAAAAGCGGCTACTGTTGAAAAAACAGCAGGACGAGGAACGCAAACGTCTGAAGCGCGAGGCCTTGAAGAAAAAACAACCACAAAAACTAAATGGAGATTCCACTGTCGACCCGGTGCAGGCAGCACTGGAACGAGTGAAGGCTAAAAAACAGGCTCTGGAGGGTACACAAACCCTTAAAAACACTACCAATCTAACGCCTGATCAGCAACAAAAAATCGAGCAGGCCGATGCCCGGCGACGCGCCGCTCGTGAGCAACGAACATGACCCAGGTTGTTATCTCCTCACCCTTTGTCTCACCAAGCAACTCACTCAGGCGTTTGATGATTAACGTTATTATCGGTCTGCTGCCGGGCACGCTCGCCTATGTCTGGTTTTTCGGTGTCGGCGTCCTGATTAATATTACCCTGGCTGTCATCTTCGCCCTCGGATTCGAAGCGGCGATCCTGAAGCTGCGCAATAAACCGGTTAAATCACATTTAAACGATTACAGCGCGGTTGTCGCGGCCTGGTTATTCGCGCTCTGCCTGCCAATGCATTCGCCCTGGTGGCTGGTCGCGGTCGGCATCGGTTTTACCATGATCGCGGGCAAGCATTTGTACGGTGGCCTCGGCTTTAATCCGTTCAACCCGGCGATGGTCGGCTATGTGGTATTACTGATCTCGTTTCCACGCGAAATGACTACCTGGTACCTGCCAATCGAAATTAGCGGCGAATCGATTGGATTCTTTGACGCTATTGCCTATGCGTTTGGCCTCGCCGATATCCAACAATGGGACGCGCTCAGTTCAGCAACCCCACTGGATCAGTTCAAGACCCTGTCGGGTCAAAATATACCGATCAGCGAAATCCGTCAGTCACCTGTATTCGGCAATTTTATCGCGTTCGGCTGGGAATGGATTGCAGGAGGCTGGTTAGTCGGCGGACTCTGGCTTTTATATACCCGCACGATCAAATGGCATATACCAGTAACAGTATTGGTCAGCACCAGCTTTATTGCGCTGGTATTTTATCTCTCCGCTCCCGACACTATTGCCTCACCTCTGTTCCATCTGTTTTCAGGTAGTATATTAATCGGCGCATTTTTCATCGCCACCGACCCGGTTACCGCGGCCACTACCGATAAAGGCCGCGTCGTCTATGGCTTTTTAATCGGCTTCCTGGTGTATGTAATTCGAAGCTGGGGCGGTTACCCGGATGGCATTGCATTCGCGGTTTTACTCGCGAATATGTGCGTACCACTAATCGATTATTACACCCAACCGAGAGTGTACGGCGCGGATACCCAGGGTAAAGATGAGTAGTCGGCAGATTCTACTTTCCGGTTTATTCCTCAGCCTGTTCGCAGTCGTCGGCACCAGTTTTGTCGCAGTAACGGAACACAATACTCGTGCAGCCATCGCCGAAAATGAACGCCGCGTACTGTTACGTAACCTGCATGCGTTGTTATCCGCAGAAAAACTCGATAACGATATCGTCACCGATACGCTTTTGATTCCGGCATCTGAATTACTCGGCAGCGAAAGCGAAAGCGTGGTTTACCGGGCTCGCCTTCGGGGGGAACCAGTCGCTGCAATATTTAACAGTATCGCGCCGGACGGTTATAGCGGTAAGATTCACCTGCTGGTCGGCGTCTATGTCGACGGTAAAATTGCCGGAGTCAGGGCAGTAAAACACGCCGAAACACCCGGGCTCGGGGATGCCCTGGAAATAAAAAAGTCCAACTGGGTGCTCGACTTTAACGGTAAATCGCTCGACAATCCGACTCGTGGAGCCTGGCTGGTAAAACGTGATGGCGGCGTATTCGATCAGTTCACCGGCGCTACTATCAGTCCGCGTGCCGTAGTTCAGGCGGTGAAAAATACGCTGATATACTACCAACAGAACGCAACAACGATATTTTAATGAGCGGTTGATCAATTCATGGCAAGCAAACAGGAAATATCTCAGAACGGTTTATGGACCAACAATGTGGCGCTGGTGCAACTGCTCGGCTTATGCCCACTGCTCGCGGTCACCAGTACCGTCGTTAATGGCATTGGTCTCGGCATCGCTACACTGATTACCCTGGTTTTGTCCAACACGCTGGTTTCACTGATTCGCGGATTCGTGCGTAACGAGGTGCGCCTGCCGGTATTTGTACTGATTATCGCCAGCATCGTGACGATCATAGAATTGACCATGAAAGCGATGTTTTACGATCTCTACCTGGTGCTGGGAATTTTCATACCGCTGATTGTCACCAACTGCGCGATCATCGGGCGCGCTGAAGGATTTGCCTCGAAGAATCCGGTTGGCATCGCCGCTCTGGATGGGTTCATGATGGGACTGGGATTTCTGATTGTGTTAAGCCTGCTCGGAGGGATGCGCGAAATCATCGGTTTCGGCACGCTGTTCTCTCACGCCGATCTGATGTTCGGTGAACCGGCCAAAGTTCTCACTATCGTTTTTAACGATGAATACCGGGGATTTCTGCTGGCAGCCTTACCACCGGGCGCTTTTTTCGGGCTCGCGCTACTTATCGTCGCAAAGAATATTATCGGCGCCCGTAAAAGCGAAAAAGTTGTTCCGATTGAAAACCTGCCCGAGACGGCATGAACAAATCGAAACGCGAGGAAATTTTTATTCGCTTCCAGGCGCATATCGAAAAGCCCGGTACCGAACTTGACTACAATTCGAACTTCGAGCTGCTAATTTCGGTATTGCTATCAGCTCAGGCTACCGATGTCAGCGTCAATAAAGCGACCATAAAACTCTACGCAGTGGCGAATACGCCGGAAAAAATACTCGCACTGGGCGAGGATGGTTTAAAGCAATACATCAGAACCATCGGGTTATTTAATTCGAAAGCAAAAAATACCATCGCCACCTGTCGCATCCTGATTGATAAACATAATTCCGTAGTACCCGAAGATCGCGCTGCGCTCGAAGCCCTGCCCGGCGTTGGTCGGAAAACCGCCAACGTGATTTTGAATACTGCGTTTGGCCATCCAACAATTGCTGTCGATACGCATATCTTTCGTGTATCAAACCGTACCGGCATTGCACCCGGTAAGGACGTTGTCGAGGTCGAGAAGAAACTACTCAAATTCGTGCCCGACGAGTACAAGATCGACGCCCACCACTGGCTGATTCTGCACGGTCGATACACCTGCATCGCGCGAAAACCGCGTTGCGGCAGTTGTGTGATCGAAGACCTGTGCGAATTTAAGCAAAAGACATCGGATTAACTATGTTCCAGTCACGCGATGAAATCCGCCAGATTTACCTTAAGGTCTGGCAAAAAATGCAAAACCAGGCGCTGCTTGAACCATTGGAAGCGATAATCGCCGACGTAATTAAACTGCATCCCGAGTATCAGCCGTTGCTGGATAAGGGAGAATCAGCGGTAGAGCAGGACTTTGCGCCGGAAGATGGTCAGACCAATCCGTTTTTGCATATGGGTATGCACATCACTCTGCGCGAACAGGCCGGTGGCGACCGACCGAGTGGCATCCAGGCTATCTATCAGAAACTGGTTCAACGACAGGGAATTCATCAAACTGAGCACGCGATGATGGAGTGCCTCGGGCAAGCCTTATGGAACGCCCAACGACACAATCAAATGCCAGACGAAGACGCTTATCTGGCATGCCTGAGCCAACTATAACCCTACCGGCATTCTGAAAAATGCGCCAAGACCAGGAAAAAATTAAGGCCCATACGACCATTTATCGCATGCTGGTGATCGCTTTAATCGGTTTGGTGGTCGGCACAATCACTTCATTTGCGACTATCGGTTTTGTCGACCTGGTTCACTGGCTCAATCGCGCGCTTTACATCAGTACGGAAAGTAGAACCGGTGTGCAACCCGGCACTCTGACAGTGATTACCATTCTGGTTCCTACCATCGGCGGATTAATCGTCGGCCTGATATTGCGCTACGGCGTCAAAAGCGGAAGACCACTGGGGCCACCCGATACCATTTACGCAGTGCAATTGCGTGAAAAACTACCCAGCCCGGTATCGGGTGCCTTTTCCACATTAGCCTCTATCCTGTCTCTGGGTTGCGGCGCATCGGTAGGCCAGTATGGCCCGCTGGTTTATTTAGGCTCGCTGGTCGGCCAACTTGCAAGCCGACTGCGGCTCGGGGTACGCGATATCAGTAGTACGGCAATTGCCTGCGGTGTTGCAGCGGCTATTTCGACCGCGTTTAATGCACCGATTGCGGGATTAATCTTCACCCATGAAGTGATTCTACGCCACTATTCGCTACGAATTTTTACTGCCGTAACAGTCGCCTCAGCCTGTGGCTTTGTTGTTGCGAATGTCGTGTTCGAACACCCACCGTTATTTCTATTTGAATTCCAGCACATGTACCAGGCGTCTGAATTTTTGCTATTTGTGCTGGAAGGAATCGCCTGCGGGGTACTCGCGGTCGTGTTCATGAAATTATTAAAAGTATCGCGCGATATTGCACATAAAATTTCAGTCCCTGCAGCCTGTAAGCCAATGATTGCCGGTTTTCTGCTCGGTCTGGTGGCATTGCAAATTCCCGATGTGCTCGGTGCCGGGGTAGATTTAATGAACATGGCCAGCATCCCGGGATTATTCAGTGCAGAAGAACTGTTGACGATTCTGGTTGCTAAATTGCTAGTCACGGTTTTATGCATCGGCTTCGGATTTGCCGGCGGGGTCATATTCCCGGCATTGCTGGTCGGCGTCCTGTTCGGTGCGCTTTTTGCGATTACGATTCCCGAGCTGCTGCTTAGCCATTATTCCGAACTATCCGTTTATGCGATATGCGGCATGGTCGCTGTCGCCAGCCCGGTTATCGGTGCGCCGATGACAGCGTTGTTGATCATTTTTGAATTGACTCACAGTTACGAGATTACTATTGCCGCGATGGTGACTGTTGCCTTCTCCAATCTGACTGCGCATCACTGGTACGGGCGATCTCTATTCGATAGACAACTGGCCGAGCGCGGGGTTGATTTATCGCACGGCCGTGATCGGGCCTATCTACAGCATCAACGCGTGGTAGATCATTTAACCCAGCTACTTCCTAAGCTGCATAGCAAACAGCCTGGAGAATCAGCAATCGAGCAGCTACGCTCGATTTCACTTCAGACAGCGGTTATTGTCGATAGTGACGAGCGCTACCTGGGGTTGCTGCATCAGGATCAGTTGAGCGATTGCGGGCCGACTGCCAGTATCGATTCGCTGGCATTACATCAAAGCCTGATATTCGACGAAACCACCAGCCTGTGGGGTGCAATGGAAGCAATGCGTGACTACATCGGCGAAGCCGTGCCAGTGGTGCACTCCCAAACTGGAAAGTATCTTGGCGCCATGCCGGAGAGTAGCGTAATCGGTAGTTATCTCGATTCTCTACATGACTTACGACGCGAAGAACACGAGGCCTGAAATAACCGATGGACTTGCAACAGGCCATACCCGAAGACATAAAACTGGCGCTTGCGGAAGACGTTGGTAGCGGCGATATCAGCGCCATGCTGATTGGCGAATCCGCGCAACTCCATATGCAATTGCTGGTGCGCGAGGACGTCGTGCTATGCGGTACCGCCTGGTTTAACGAAGCCTTCAAACAATGCGACCATTCCATTCAGATTAAATGGAATGCTGTAGATGGTGATCGGGTCGTCGCCAATAGCATACTGTGTGAAATTTCAGGTAATGCGCGGGCGATGCTCACCGCCGAACGCACCGCGCTCAATTTTCTGCAAACCCTGTCGGGCACCGCGACCACCACCAGTCTCTATGCCGACCGCATTAAACACACAGCCTGTCGAATCCTGGATACCCGTAAGACCATTCCACATCTTCGACGCGCGCAGAAATATGCGGTTCAGTGCGGGGGCGGCATGAATCATCGAATCGGACTTTTTGACGCTTACCTGATCAAGGAAAATCATCTCGCAGCGAGCGGTAGCATTAAAGCGGCAGTCGAACGTGGCCGGGCGTTACGACCCGACTGTCTGCTCGAAGTCGAAGTTGAGGATCTGGATCAGTTACAGCAGGCCATTGAGGCCAGGGTTGACCGGGCATTATTGGACAATTTCAGCATCGAAGCGATGAAACAGGCCGTCGCATTAAACCACAACCGCATCCAGCTAGAGGCCTCAGGCAACATTACCTGCGAAACCCTACTACAGATTGCCGAAACCGGTGTCGATTTTATTTCAATTGGCGCCCTCACCAAACACCTGCGGGCAATCGATTTTTCTTTGCGCTTCGCTTAGTTAGCAGGCCGAATAATTTCGGCCTGCACTTCATTAAACCGGTCGAATGAATTCGACCCTACAAAACCGTCTCAAATATCCTTCATCAGTCGTAATGCATCGTATATCGCTGCATGCGTATTACGTGCAGAAACGGCATCACCGATGCGAAATAGCTGGAAATTGCCGTGCGGATTAGTATTCAGCGACTGCGGCTTACCAGCGATTAGTGCATCCTGGTCCACGGCACCCAGGTTGGAAGATTGTGGTTTCAGTTCGAAATAAAGCTCGTCCATCGGTATCGTACCGTGATTGACGATAATCTGGTCGAAGCTGCGTTGTTTTATAAGGTCGCTGTAATCGCTGCCAATAATCGCGTTCAGACTATCGCCATCTTTTTCTACGCGCTTTAGGCGATAGGTGACGGTAAAGGTCACGTTTTTATCCTGCATGCTACGCATATAGGGGACCAGATTCATCGCCATAACCTCGGGCGCAAAGCTCCGATCCGGGGTCATAATTTCAACACTGGCGCCGGTTGCCGCGATTATTTCGGCGGCTTGCAGGCCGGCATGGTCGCCAGCATCATCGTAAACCAGCACGTCCTGACCCGGTTTTACACTGCGAGAAATGATATCCCAACTCGATACAACCAGCTCGTTGCCGGCTTGCAGAACCTCGGTATGCGGCAGTCCACCAGTGGCGATAATTACGACATCGGGATTACTAGCGAGGATGTCTTCGACTTCAGCCAAAGTGTTAAAGTGGAATTCTACATCGCGTTTGTGGCACTGCGACATACGCCAGTCGATAATCGAGATCATTTCACGCCGACGCTCGCTTTGCATAGCCAGGCGTATTTGTCCACCCGGGTCAGTGGTGGCTTCGAAAACAATAACAGAGTGGCCACGTTCGGCGGCAATACGCGCCGCTTCGAGCCCGGCCGGGCCGGCACCGACAATCACCACCTTTTTACGATTATCTGCGACTGGGATGTCATGCGGCATGGTGAGTTCGCGGCCTGTGGCGGCATTGTGCATACAAAGCGCATCGCCGCCCTGATAAATACGATCGAGACAGTAGGTCGCACCAACACAGGGGCGGATATCGCCCTCCCGGCCTTCAACGATTTTTCGCACGATATGCGGGTCAGCCATATGTGCACGTGTCATACCAACCATGTCGATAAGACCCGCCCCGACCGCGTAGCGCGCGGTAGCAACATCAGGGATGCGTGCCGCGTAGAAAGTGGGCATACCGGTGGTCTTGCGCACCTCGCCGGCAAAATCCAGGAACGGCGCGCTTCGCATACCTTGCACCGGGATGACATCGGTAAGCCCGGGGTCAGTGTCGATATGACCGCGGATGACGTTGAGGAAATCGACCAGGCCCGTGTCTTTTAAACGTTTTGATATCTCGATACCTTCGTCGGCGGAAATACCACCCTCGGCGACTTCGTCGGCGGTGTAACGAATACCGACGATGAATTCTTCACCAACACGTTTTCGAATCGCCTGCAGAACCTCCATCGAAAAACGCAGGCGGTTTTCAAGCGGGCCACCGTAAGGTCCATCCAGGGTATTGGTTAATGGCGACCAGAACTGATCCATCAGGTGACCATAGGCCTGCAGTTCGATACCGTCCAGACCGGCGGCCTGCATGCGTTCTGCGGCATCGGCATAGTCAGAGATGATGCGAACAATATCCCAGTCCTCGAGTTTTTTCGGGAACGCACGGTGCGCCGCTTCGCGGTTGTGCGAGGGCGAGACAGCAGGTAACCAGTCCCCCTTGTTCCAGCCGGTGCGACGACCTAGATGGGTGAGCTGAATCATCACCGCGCATCCGTGCTCATGGCAGCTGTCAACCACCTGACGCATCCACGGCACCACTTCGTCCTTGTAGGCAAGGATGTTGTTAAAAACCGGGGGACTGTCCTTCGATACGGCGGCTGAACCGGCGGTCATGGTCAAACCCAGGCCAGCCTTCGCACGCTCCTCGTGGTACGCCCGATAGCGCTCCTTCGGCATGCCATCCTCAGGGTAGGCAGGTTCATGACTGGTAGTCATAATACGATTTTTCAGCGTCAGGTGTTTGAGCTGATAAGGCTGCAGCAGTGGGTCATTCGTCATTTTTTTCGACCTCGTGACGGGTGATTTATATATCTAAGGGAGGTTTCTGTTAATACCAGGCGTCGTCCATGGACGCCTTACGCCGCGCAATAAAGTCTTTCAATGCCTCGTTGGTGGCCTCGTCCATCGGTGGCACCTGGTAGTCTTCGAGGGTTTTCTTCCATTTGCGGTTGGCGCGTTGCATGGAGTCCTCGCTGCCCTGTTCCGACCAGCTTTCGTAAGGTTGGTCGTCATTGATACCACTGTCCCAATAGGCATTCTCGTAATGCGCCAATGTATGCGCGGTACCAAACATGTGCACACCCGGCCCGCCTTCGCGCAGGGCGTCGATACCCAGTGTGTCGTCATTGATCTCTAAGCCGTTGAGATAGCTGTGCAGCGCGCCGCAAAGATCACTATCGAGCATAAATTTTTCATATGACATCGACAACAGGCCATCAAGGAAGCCGGCTGCATGCAGAATGTAGTTCGCACCGCATTGTACTGCGGACATCATCGACATAACGCTTTGCGTCATCGCCTGGGCATCGGGTAGCTTTGAGGTAGAAAAATTACCCGCGCAACGCAATGGTAGTTTCAGGCGTCGCGCCAGTTGTCCGATGACCAGACTACCTAGTGCCGGTTCGGGGGTACCGAAAGTCGGGCTGCCGGAGCGTAACGAAATCGATGAAATGAAAGATGCCAGAATAGCCGGAGCGCCAGGACGCACTAGCTGGGTTAGCGCGCATCCGACCAGGGATTCAGCCATACCTTGTGCAACTGCACCGGGTATCGTAACCGGCGACACCGCGCCCCCGAGCAGAAATGGCAACAGGATCGAGCCCTGACCGGCCTCGGCATAGTTGCGGATACCCCTGGTGGAAACGCCGTCCCAGATCAGTGGCGAGGTGGAATTAAAGTTACCCATGATGACACAGTTATCTGCAACGAAATCTGTACCGAACAGAATGCGGCACATCTCGATACTGTCGGCGGCGCGTTCCGGCGAGGTGATTGAACCCAGGAAAGCACGATCAGAGTAGCGCATATGGGCATACACCATATCCAGATGTCGTTTGTTGACTGGAATATCGGTTGGTTCGCAGATGGTCCCCCCCGAATGGTGTAACCAGGGGCTCGACTGCGCGAGTTTGACGAAATTTTCAAAGTCCGACAGGGTTCCATAACGCCGACCCTTATCCACATCCATAACAAATGGCGATCCATAAGCAGGAGCAAACACCATGGCGTCGCCACCGATCTGCACCGACCTTGCGGGGTTGCGAGCATGCTGGGTAAATCGTTGCGGTGCGGTTTTTAATATCTCACCGATCATACCCGGCTCAAATTTAATGTTCGAGGCTATATCGCTAATCTTAGTGACTTGTCCCCCGGCTTCACGGAATAGATCGACAGTCTCCGCATCGTCGCGAAACTCGATGCCGATCTCTGCAAGAATGGTGTCGGTGGCCTGTTCAATTTTCACCAGACTTTCTTCATCCAGCAAGTCATAGGTGGGAATTTTGCGGGTGATATAGGCTACCTGGAGATGACGGTTCTGTGCCGATTCACCCAGACGCTTGGTTCGAAGCTTGGCACGGCTGTTGCTGCGTCGTTTGCCAGACTGTCGGTTGTTGGATAACCCTTGCTGCGTCATGATCGCTTTCACTTTATCCGGCTCAGAATAGCGTGAACAATAGCAAACTTGACATTAATGTCAATATAATAGACATTACTGTTTATACATTAATAAGCCTTTGATTATTAGCCCATGCAAAACGGAAACCTAATTAAAAAGAGCGGCTGGCGAGGGTCGGAAGAATTATGGCTTGATGCGGCGCACAAGATGTTGATCGAGTCCGGCGTCGAGTCGGTTAAGGTAATGTCCCTGGCCGCCGCGTTGAAACTGTCGCGCACCAGCTTTTACTGGCATTTCGACGACCGTAATACGCTGCTCGACGCATTGATCGAACGCTGGAAGGCGCACAATACCGGTAATTTGATCGCGCAGACCGAGTTGTATGCAGAAACCATTAGCGAGGCTGTGCTGAACCTGTTCGATTGCTGGATAGATCCACAGCTGTTTGACGCACGCATGGACTTTGCGATTCGCAACTGGGCGCATCACTCCGCGAAATTAAAGCAAATTCTTGAACTAACCGACGAGGAAAGAATTGATGCGATTCGTGCCATGTTTGCGCGTTTCGGGTTCAGTGTTGAACAGGTTGATGTGCGTGCGCGTACCGTGTATTACACGCAGGTGGGTTATATATCGATGATGGTGGACGAGCCGAAATCGGAACGCCTGAAACGCATGCCAGCCTATGTAGAAAATTTCACAGGGCTGTATCCGACGGAATCTGAATTAGCCCGTTTCATGTCACGTCACCGCGAAGGCCAGGACGATTAGCCGATTTGCTACTCTTCACTCTGCTTGGAATCACGGTCTCATATTCGACCAAACGCCGAGTCTTTGGAGTGCAATGGAAGCAATGCGCGACTACATCGGCGAAGCCGTGCCGGTTGTGCACTCTCAGAGCGGAAAGTATCTCGGCGCCATGCTGATTGGCGAATCCGCGCAACTCCATATGCAATTGCTGGTGCGCGAGGATGCCGTGCTAGGCGGTGCCGCCTGGTTTAACGAAGCCTTCAAACAATGCGACCGCTCTATTCAGATTAAATGGAATGCTACAGATGGTGATCGAGTTGTCGCCAATAGCATACTGTGTGAGATTTCCGGCAGCGCGAGGGCGATGCTCACCGCTGAACGCACCGCACTCAATTTCCTGCAAACCCTGTCGGGCACCGCGACCACCACCTGCCTCTATGCCGACCGAATTAAACAGACAGCCTGCCGTATCCTCGATACCCGTAAGACCATTCCGCATCTTCGACGCGCGCAGAAATATGCGGTTCATTGCGGGGGTGGCATGAATCATCGACTCGGGCTTTTGACGCTTATCTAATCAAGGAAAATCATCTTGCTGCGAGCGGTAGCATTAGAGCAGCAGTCGAACGTGGTCGGGCGTTACGACCTGATTGTTTACTGGAAGTCGAAGTCGAGGATCTGGATCAGTTACAGCAGGCGCTAGACGTCAAAGTAGATCGTGCTTTACTGGATAATTTCGATATAGAGGATATGAAGCAAGCCGTTGCATTGAACAATAATCGTATTCAACTCGACGCTTCCGGTAATATTACCGACGAGACCCTACTACAGATTGCCGAAACCGGCGTCGATTTTATCTCTATCGGTGCCCTCACCAAGCACTTACGAGCAATCGATTTTTCACTGCGGTTTATTTAGTTAGCAGGCCGAATAAATTCGGCCCTACAGGGTACTTCCAGGTAGGGTCGAATTCATTCGACCAATAAACTATCGGACTTGGGATGATGGAACACCCCTGCCTCTACGCCCCACACACCGGGCAAGCCGGATTCCTGGGTAATTTTACCCCCTGCCACTCCATGCTGGCGGCATCCAGTAGCAGTAATTTACCGATTAATGGTTCCCCCTGACCGGTCAAAATCAACAGTGTCTGTAGCGCCTGCATGGTGCCGATGACGCCGACTACCGGGCCAAGTACACCCTCCATTTCACAGGTCTCGGCATTTTCGTAAACTTGCGTATACAGACATTGATAACACGGCCCATTAACTTTCGGCTGGAAATTCATGATCTGGCCCTCGAGCCGGATCGCTGCGCCTGAAACCAGTGGTGTTTCGGTTTCCACGCAATATCGATTAACTTCGAAACGAGTGGGAAAGTTGTCACAGCAATCAAGCACGATGTCGACACGCTGGATGACTGATTTTAATTCTTCTTCGTCGAGCTGATAGTTGATGGTCTCTACCTGACAATCAGGGTTGATCGCCTCGATACTCTGCTTCGCCGAGTCCACCTTGTTATCACCAATTCTGGCGGTATTATGAATGATCTGGCGTTGCAAGTTAGAAACTTCGACCATATCGTAATCGGTGATTACCAGCTTGCCGATGCCTGCCGCTGCCAGATACATTGCCGCAGGCGATCCGAGACCACCCATACCGACTATCAGCGCACTCGAATCGAGAATTTTTTGCTGACCGGGTTCGCCTATCTGAGCTAATCGAATTTGACGGCTATAGCGATCCTCTTGCTCGGCGTCCAACTAACCGCCTCCTTTATGAAAATATTTATGAAACCGGTCGAAAAACCCGGTCTGATCATCAAGGGTAGTTTGATGCAGATAGAACTTAACCTGCAGTACCGGTAATGCAAATAAACCGAGCCTGCGGGGCGGCATTTCCTCAACCTGAATTTCTATATTCAATTCGCTGTCGAGCTGACTCATACGCCAGTGATGCCTGGCAAGCGTCTCGTAGCGATAAGGAGATTTTTCTCCACTGAACGTGCCTTGCAAAACATTGCCGAATTCATCGGCCCCGTAGCCCATTTCGTATTCGATTATCCCTGCACCGGCAGGCATAGACTTAACCCCCTGCTACCGGCGGCCAGATAGAAATAACGTCACCTTGCTGCAAAACTCTGTGATCCCGATCTTCAGGATTAACAAATCTTCCATTAACCAGCACAAGATGAGCCTCCTGTGGGGAAATATGATATTGCTCGATGAGGCGATTCAAGATCGGCGAATCTTCTACGCTGATTTCTCGACGAAACCTGGATTTGCCGGGCGGCAGGTATTTCATTAACGAGGCATAGAACTCGATATACAGTTTCATCTGAGAATCCCGAACAAATCGCTATTTCACGAACTGTCCGTCAAACGTAACCTAATTCCTGAGTACAAGCCACGTAAGCTTCCATAATAGCAGTCGGATCGCTCATCAAACGTTGTTTCCAGGGGCCAAGATTAACCCTGGACTCGATCAAACCGCGCAAAACACCGACATGCTGGGTCTTACCGACCGTACTCGCACCGACCAGACAATCACCGTCGAACTGTAGATTGATATACTGAAACTCATCTGGATTATATAACTCAGCCTGTTCACCCCCATCAGCACCCATCCAAAGGCCAAACGAGCAGGATATTAATCCTACGGTATCGAGGACGTTCATATTCAGACTGCCATGATTCTCGGTTGCCTTGCCTGCCATATTCAATGCCGCAACGCGACCATGGTCTGTAGCGGTCGGTTGTATTGCCTGAACTTCAAAGTTACCGGTAGAAAAATCCATACCCTGCGCCACGTCACCCGCAGCATAGATATCACTATTATTGGTTTGCATCGAATTATTCACCAATACGCCGACTTCAAGCTTGATATCAGTTCCTTCGAGCATTTCTGTATTCGGCTTCACCCCAGTTGCGGTAATAACCAAAGCCGCTGGCAACTTACTACCATCGCTCAAACTGACTTCTACCTGATCTTTATTAGCTGCTGTAACCGACTCGACACTACAGGAGGTATGCACGTCAATGCCCTTATTGACACACCATTTTTCTAGCAGACCGCCTGCTTTTTCGTTAAGCATGCGCGGCACCATGCGATTTCCGGTTTCCACTACCGATAAATTAATACCGCGCTTCACCAATGCCTCAAGAATGATACAGCCAATAAACCCGGCACCGATTAACACGACATTGGCACCTGGTTGCGCCAGCTCAATAATGTGGCGTGCGTCTTCCAGCGTCCAGCAGGAATGCACCTGCGGTAAATCCAGCCCTGGAATCGGAGGACTTATCGGTCTAGACCCAGTGGCCAGTAACAGCTTGTCGTAATCTCTCGTGCTGCCATCGGCGAGCGTTACCTTCTTGGCATTCGAATCAACTTTGTCGACTCGTTGCTGGATCAGCTCAATATTTTGCTTGCTGTAATGCTCTGAGGGGTCGCGCAAATAACTGCCAGCTTCATCGATATTGTTGATCAGGTAATAGGGTATCGCCATTCGCGAATAAGGCGGTTCCGGTTCATCGCCGAAGATCGTGATCGAAGCGTTCGGATCGCATTTTCTCAAGGTTTCTGCGGCTACCACGCCTGCGGGGCCGGCACCAATAATGATATGTTGCATAACTCAGTGCTCTTCAATTAGATTTGACCCCTCACCATGAGAACACGGGGAAAGGTTTAGAGGTCGCCCGAGGACAGCCTCTCGATTTTTA
>CAXMRQ010000180.1:0-5592 GCA_964196115.1 uncultured Gammaproteobacteria bacterium | reverse complement strand
ATCGATTAACACCATGCTGCCGGCGGCACTCGCGGGTGTTAATTTCATGCTGCATACCGCGGGCTGGATGGAAGGCGGACTATCAATGGGATATGAAAAATTTATCATGGATGTCGACCAGGCCGCGATGATAGAGATCATGTTGGGCGGCGTCGATCTGTCCGAAAACGGTCAGGCCATGGATGCCATTCGCGAGGTAGGGCCGGGCGTGCATTTTCTCGGCTGTGACCATACTCAAAGGAACTTCAAGACAGCATTTTATCGCTCGCCGATCACCGATAATAATAGCTTCGAACAATGGGAATCGGAAGGCCGACTCGACCACGCGCAACGCGCAAATGCGCAATGGAAAAAAATTCTGGCCGAATATCAGGCGCCACCCATCGACCCTGCAATTGACGAAGCACTGCTCGACTACATTAAACAACGCAAGGACTCGATGCCCGATTCGATGATTTGAGAATAGCGTCAATCTTCCGATACGAAATCAGCCGTATCGGAGGACGATACCTGCGCGAATAATATTTTCGTGCAATAACCCCCATTAAAGACTAGTATTTTGCCAGTTATTGATCACTTATCGATCAATTTCGCCCTTAACAAGATGCTGGCTGCGCAACCCATGACCGATATAAAGGCCGAAATGAAACCAGATCATTTCGGATTTCTTTTAGTTCCGAATTATTCGATGCTCGCATTCACCTCGGCTGTCGAACCGTTGCGCATGGCAAATCGGGTGACACAGAAAACACTTTATAAGTGGACCATCTACACCCAGGATGGCGAACCGGTCAAAGCCAGCAACGGGCTACAGGTAGCGCCCGATGCGAGCGTCGATAAAACCAGCGAAATATCCAAATTCTTCGTCTGTGGTGGTGTTGATATCGCCGATTGCTGGACCAAGTCCCTGCAATTCGCATTACGAAAAATTGCCAGCAGAAATATTACCGTCGGCGCACTTTGCACCGGCAGTTACCTGTTAGCACGAGCCGGACTACTCGATGGCTATAAATGCACAATACACTGGGAAAACATAGCAAGCATGCGCGAGGACTTCCCGAAGGCTTTATTTTCAGACGACTTATTCCAGATCGATCGCGATCGAATCACCTGCGCGGGCGGGCAGTCTTCACTGGACATGATGCTGAAAGTGATTAGCAATAAACATGGAACCAGGCTAGCCGCGCAAATTTCAGAACAGTTTATGTGTGAACGTATTCGCAGCACTGAAGATCGCCAACGTATACCCCTGCTACTCCACCTCGGCGCCAATCAGCCAAAACTGACCGAAGCCGTAACTCTGATGGAAGCCAATCTTGAAGAGCCGATCAGTCTCGACGAATTATCAAACTATGTCGGCATCTCGCGCCGACAACTCGAACGCCTGTTTCAGAAACATTTAAACTGCGTACCTACCCGATATTATTTAAACCTGCGGCTTAATCGGGCTCGATTGCTGCTATTACAAACCAGCAAATCAATTGTCGATATTGCGCTTGCCTGTGGGTTTATTTCTGCGCCGCATTTCAGTAAATGTTATCGCGATATGTTTGGCATACCGCCACGTGATGAGCGGCGGAAGTTGCAGTTGGCGCAGCAAACTGAGAGGTCGGATTTGGGGGTTAGGGTGGTAGGGTGAGTTGGGTGTTCCGCTTCAGTGGAGCGGGGGCCACTTTATTAAATTTTCTTGTTAAACATTGTTTCGCACACAAAGTCTTTCAGCACTTCGTAGCTAATACTGAGTACGTGCGCGAGTAACTTCTTGTCTACAGCAACAAGAAGTCACCAAGAAATGCCGCCCCGAACAAGTCCCTTTTTCGTCAAAATAGCGCCCATATCAGGGTCGGTCCACACGCGCTCCCTGCACGGGTGGACCTGAATTGTCATCTCTGACAATTCACCCTAATCTGAACACTAATTTGGCGGGGACTTGAAAGGGGGATAAAAAAACCCAGCAGTAATTATATGTACCCAGGGATTTAGGCCGCGATTTGCTATGATATTGAAAAGAACCAGCATTAATTGAGGACATAGAAGGCCCTTTGCATATATGGTAACTTGTTGAACTGATTGCAGATTTAGAATAGAAAGTGCGAGTAGTGGAGAATTACGTGATTTTAGAAAAAAAACATAGGCCGCAACTTGCGATATTTAAATGCCGCGGATCGCAGCCCATTTAGGATGTTAGGTTTAGATAAACATCACATCAACGACAATATTTGAAGAGGTAACATTATGGATAAGAGCAAACCAATCATCAGGTTCTTTTTTGCCAAAATGAAAACAGCATTCATTGACCTACCTGAAAAAGAAAAAATGGCGTTCATGACTAAGGATCGCGAAAACTTGGACGATCTCGGAATGAAAGCCATTAGCATGGTAGATTGCCACTGGTCAAACGAAGAGTGGGATTATATTGGGGTCGAGCAGTGGCCATCTATGGAAGCTATTGAAATGCGCGAGAAATTCGAAAAGGAACAACTAGAAGTATTCAAGTATGTTGATTCCAAGACCTACCTGGGTACACCTGAATCGTTTGAAGAATATGGCAAGCAATAAGAGCCATGCATATTGATTTGACTTGTTCTGAAAATGACAGCTAAACCTAACAAAAACATCAAACTGATTCGGCGCGTAAACGCGCCTCTCAGTTTATGTTGGCGTTAGGCATCATCGCATACATCTGTATTTAGTCGATATTATTAAGAAATAAAATGTCTCTATTAATCGCAATGATTTCATTCTCATTAGCAATGTCAATTTCACCAGGGCCTGTAAATATGGTGATTGTCTCTTCTGGAGCAAATTATGGTATTCGTAAAACTTTTTCTTTTGTTTCCGGAGCAACAATTGGTTTTACACTATTACTGCTATTCATTGGTTTAGGTTTTTATAAAGTTATTGATTTGTATCCTGATTTTCTAAAGTATCTGGCGATTGCGGGTTCTCTTTTTATTATATATATGGGCTATTTGCTCGCTTCATCAAAGCCAGAACTTGATATTAAAAAGGAAAATTTGCCAACTTTCATGCAGGGTTTTCTTCTACAGTGGTTAAATCCTAAAGCTTGGATAGCATGCGTTGCGGGGGTATCATTATTTTCAGTAGCTAATGATAATGGAGTATTTTTAACCTTTTCATTTATTTACTTTTTGGTTTGTTATTTAGCATTATTTTCTTGGTCTGTGTTAGGTAACAAGGTAACTATATTTTTAAATAACAAGTTTAGATTAAAGGTTTTTAATGTATTAATGGGTGGTCTATTAATAGTTACTGCCTGTTTTTTGCTTTATTCACAATTTAATTAATTTATAAAATGCCTAACAAGTGCTTTAAACGGGACAAAAACAGTTGGCTTTGTTTCGTACCTCAACAAGTATAGCCAACAATTTTTGTCCGCTTAAGCGGGCGTTAGCACCGGGAAAAATAAATTTAAAAAAAGAGCTAGTCTGAAGTAACAAACTGGTTAAGTTCCCAGTCCCGCCTGAAAAACGAAGGGGTCAAGAAACGAAGGGGTCAAGTATCATATCGACCGGTTAAAATATAACGAATTGTTCGGTGCTGGTCATACGTAACCTATTGATATTAGAACAATCAACTCCAATAAAACTGTATTTTCAGCGTTTAAAATACTCCGTTCACACTCCTTTAAGGGCGTATATTATGGATGTCCATTTAGTAGCCATTGGCACCAGGTATACAAAGTTACTATGAACCAATGCCTATTATTTGATTGTGACGGGGCTCTGGTGGACAGTGAGAGGCTCGGCAATATTGGACTTGTCGTGAAATTCAGAGAATATGGTGTCGAGCTGGATGCTGATGAACTGGTCATCAGATTCCGGGGTTGGAAATTAGCAAATACTCTCGAAACATTAACTCAGGAGCTGGGACTCAGTTTGGCAGAGGATTTTGTTGATAGTTACAGAGCTATAGTAGCCGAGCTTTTTGAGACGGAATTAAAACCAGTAGATCATATTGAATATGCACTAAAGAATTTAAAACAGGCAAAAGCAGTTGTTTCCAGTGGCCCGGTGCAAAAAATTAAGCAGTCTCTGAGAGTGTGTGGTTTGGGCGGATATTTTGGAGAAAACATCTATAGCTCATATGATGTAAGAATCTGGAAACCTGATCCCGGGATATATAAGCACGCAGCCCAAAGTATGGGCTTTTCAGCCGAGAAATGCGTGGTGATAGATGACGCTTCTGTCGGGGTTGAGGCCGGGTATAAAGCCGGAATGAAAACACTCTTTTATAACCAATTTAATGAAGTGTGTGAGTTTCCATCGGTAATCAGCTTCAGCTCGATGAATGAGCTACCATACTTGATTGGAACTTAACAACAAGCGCCCATTTTCTATGGTGCCGATAAAAAACAAATAACAATAAATTGCAAAAATACCAGACCAATATACGCCTCTACCCTTATTTTCGTATGGCCTCCGACGGCCTTGCCTGGATCGCGGTTTTCTTCCTCTACATGAGCAGTGTATTGCCTCTGGATAGAGTGATTCAATTGTCCGCGGTATATTATCTGTCGGTATTTGTTCTGGAAGTGCCTTCGGGATATTTTTCCGACAGATTTGGTCGGCGAACGACCCTATTGCTAGCCGCATTTAGCATGATTATCGCTAATGCTTGTTTCATTGTCGGCGGTAGTTTTGTCTGGTTTGCTGCCGGGCAATTTTTCCTCGCTGCGGGCATTGCAATGCAGTCGGGAACCGATACTGCTTTTCATTACGATTCATTAAAAGCGCTCGGACTAGAACAGGAATATCAGCATCGCGAGGCGAAGGCCGAACAATGGGGTTTAACCATGTTAGCGATTGCTACCTTTTCGGGTGGCGCGCTAGGCCTGATTGATCTTAGACTGGCCTACGGTTTTTCATTGATGAGTGCGATAGTCATGGCTTTTCTAATCTGGCATTTTAGCGAACCTGATCACAGTCATATTACTGCAGACGAAGAACTATATAGTGGCTTTCTCAGTGTGTTAAGCGCCTGCTTTGCGCGTTTGCGCGACCCAGTATTGTTATGGATATTCCTGATGCTGATCGCTTTATATACGCTCGCACATATTGTTTACGAATTTTATCAGCCGTATATATCGCTGCTGGAAATCTCTCAACTTAATGCCACCGAATACGCGCCTTTGATCTCGGGTATTGTTATTTCTATATCGATGTTCGGTGGTGCACTGGCAGCCAGGGTGAGCGTCGCCTGGCATCGGAAACTAGGCCTGGTCGGCCTGTTTTTAGTGGCCGCGATTATTCAGTTGAGCATTGTCGGCAGCATGGCTTTGTTATTGCACTCGTCAATTCTGGTATTAATTTGCGCGAGAAATTTTCCGATGTCATTAGTCCACGCACCGGTGAATGCGGTAATTGCGCCACGGATTAGTAGCGCACAGCGGGCGACCTACCTGTCGGTACAGGGTTTGTCCGAGCGAATCGTGTTTGCATTGTTTTTGTTAATATTGTCGAGCAGTCTGGAAAAAGATCAGCCCGTGAATGAGATTGCACTGATGGAAATATTGACGCAAACTTTTTTCTCCGGGGTAGTCGCGATCGGCTTGTTGATTTTATTTGGTAA
>CAXMRQ010000179.1:0-4260 GCA_964196115.1 uncultured Gammaproteobacteria bacterium | reverse complement strand
ACCCGGTCATATTGCCAACCGATTAAAATCAGTCTCGACAGCGTCAACAAGCCAAGTAGAAGCCCTACGTAGCATAACACCGGGTAAATTGGCCAACGCGCTATCCGTATTGCGTGTGTATTGCTTTCATAATTCAATAGTAGCTTCCTCAGCTCGGCACTGACTTAAAACCCGATATGTACCGATCTTTGTCCGACTCGATTAACCAGACTAGTGCCATCTTGCGAAACCTGCTCGACGCTAACCTCGGTAATTTTGGCCTCACTAATATCGGCATCACCGGAGACGATCTTGTGATATTGCGGGGTATAACCTGTCCACAGGCCACTTCCCTGATTGATTATCCGCTCCCATAATACCGAACAGCGGGTGCCAATGTGCTTCTCCAATTCAACCCTTTTCAGTCTCGCCGCCAACTGGTGCATTTGTAGACTGCGCTCCTTTCGGGTTACCTTGTCAACTTGATCAGGTAATCTAGCTGCCCTGGTGCCTTCGCGTCTTGAGTAACTGAATATATGCATATGTCCAAATCCGGTGCTTTCGACATAGTCCATGGTTTGTTGCCACTCGGCTTCGGTTTCTCCGGGGAATCCGACTATTATATCGGTAGTAATATTAAACAGCGGTAACGAGTCTCGCGCCTTATCAACAATTTGGGTGAATTCAGCGGTTTTGCAACGTCGTGCCATGCGTCTTAATACGGTATCGCTGCCACTTTGAATTGGCAGGTGCATGTGTGGCATCAGACGGGCATCCTGAAACAGACGGAAGAAGTTGTCGGGTAAATCCCAGGGTTCTACGGATGCCAGTCGAATTCTCGGTATTTGCGTGCGATCCAGTATCTCGCTTAGTAGCTCGTAGAGGTTAGAGCCGGTATCACTTCCATAGCCACCGACATGAACACCGGTAATCGCGATTTCCTGAACCCCCTGCCGGTGCAGATGATTAATCTCGTTGATAATTTCGTCGACGCTGCGACTACGTTCTTCACCTCGTGCAACAGTGACTATGCAATAGGTGCAACGATATCTACAACCGTCCTGCACTTTGATAAAAGCACGATGCCGACCGCGTAAAAATAATGCATTCTCGTTAGTGAGTTCGAGCGCCCTGTCAGAGTCACCAAATTGATCCAGGGTTTGTTCAACCAGGGTTTCTTTGTTTTGATTATTAACGACTAGATCAACGCCAAGATAATTTTTGACCGCTTCGCTATTCAAACTGGCATGACAGCCGGTGACCACTAATTTGGCTTGCGGATTACCTCGATGCAATCGACCTATTTGCTGCCGCGACTTACGATCAGCCTCACCGGTAACAGCACAGGAATTGAACACCATGATATCCGCTTCCGAGCTGTCGGTTGTGACCTGATGCCCGCACTTTAAAAACTGACTGGCCCAGGTTTCCAGTTCGGCTTCGTTGAGTCGGCATCCGAGCGCCTGGAAATTTATATTCATCTAGCCCGGAAATTTTATAATTCTGCGCGAAGATCGCGCAGTATATTGATTTCACGAGGAAATATCCGAAGAAGTCTCGTATCAATGATTCCGAGCGACTGAGGAACTATTTCTTGTGGACCCAATAGGCTAGTGAGATTGTGCATGATTTATGAATTTTCCGGGCTGGTTTTTAACCGGATTAATGATCCGCTTTGAAAAAGATTGCGGATAATAACAGTAACCAAACTCGAAAAATACAACCTGGTAGCTAATTAGTCTGGCGGTTCTGCCTGACTGATCTCAGCTAGTTTCGCGCGGGCCCTGGATACTGTTGCAAGATCGGTTTCGGTTGATTCTATTACAGAATTATAGAGCTTAATAGCCAGTGCCGGACTGCCCGCCAGTTGATGGTACTCGGCCTTCGCCATTATACTGTAAACAGGTCGATTCAATTTCTGGTAAATTTCGGCAAGCTCAATGTATACACTTTTATTTTCAGAATAACGCTTTTCGAGACGCCGGGCGACCAGCAATGCCGATTCGAATTCTCCCGTCGACTTCAACAACCGCATCATAGGTAGCGACAAGGCTAAAACGTCGGGATAAATATCCAATAATTCGCGATATACCCGCTCTGCCTGAACTATTCGACCCAGGTTTTGCAGATTTTCTGCGTATGCATAGCCATACCATATATTTTCACTATCCTGATGATACAACTGCCGGAGCGCTTGATCGGCCAAATCGAACTGACCAATTTTTATTTGCGCCAGCGCCTTTTGAAAATAGCTACCCGAAATTTCTAGCCGATCGTAACTAAAGTACTTCAGATAATTCTGGAACATAGGGAAATAATCTGTATTTAACTGGTCTTTAACGGTCAAACTAACTCTGTTTTGTGCCTCAGAAATGCGGTTGGAATTTACCGGATGAGTTCGTAAATATTCGATATTTTGAAATTCAGAGCTGCCTGCTATACGCTGCATTATTTTAAAAAAATCAACCATACCCTGCGTATTAAAATTACCATTTTTTAACAATTTCATTCCCAGTCGATCAGCTTCATACTCGTTTTCACGCGTAAAATTAATCATCGCCTGCTGGCTTCCTGCCGCACTGCCAAAAACCAGAGCACTGGCAATCTCGGAATCATAACTACCCAGTAGCAGCCCGGCGAGTATCGAAAGCATCGCTGCATTACCCACGCTGTTCGACTTTTGCATCAATTGCAAACTATGCATCAAACGCACATGCGCAATTTCATGCGCCAACACGGAAGCGAGCTGATCCTGATTTTGTGCTCGCGTAATTAAACCAATATTTATGCCAATAAAGCCACCTGGTACAGCGAAGGCATTGACTCCAAAGTCTTTGACAATAAAAAAAGTGTAATCCCTGACACGATTTTCAATGCCAGATAATAATTTGGCGCCCAGCTCGTTAATGTAACCATCTAAAATCGGATCGGTTTCTATTACAGCCTTCTCTAGCAGATGCCGATAGAAATTCGCGCCAATTTTATATTCCTGCTCGATATTGATTGCCGAATTTTCGCCAAGCAGCGGAAGGTCATCAATGCTTCGTGCCTGCGGCAACCAACAGATTCCCAAAACCAGCAACAGTACCCGCGTAAAATACGAACCTCTGCGATAATGCCTGTTAATTAAATTCACCAAACCGTTTAGATACCTGGCATTTTAATAGAAAAAAACTTAATATTAGCCTACACTAATATTTAAAAGCACCTGAGACATTCAGAACTTAACTAATTATGACCCAGAGTTGTTGGAAATGTCGCGATTAAAAGAAATTAATGCCAAAGAACTTTTCGCCATGATTCAGGGCAAGAATCATTTAGAACTGGTTGATATACGTACCCCAGCAGAAATTGAGCGAGGCGTTATCCCCAACGCAAAAACCCTGCCGATGCATTTGATACCATTACATATCAATTATTTTTCACTATCGCAGAAACAAATCGTAATTTATTGTCGAACCGGTAGCCGATCTGCTCAAGCCTGCCGTTTTCTCAATCAGCAGGGCATAAATAACGTAATCAATCTGCGCGGTGGAATTGTTAAATGGGCTTCGGGTGGGCTGGGCCTGGACCCTGCGCCACTCGAAGCTATCGCTTAAAAGTGGTATTGTTATTCAGGCGCGTGAAAAGCTATCCAATAAAAACTCTATTTCCAGCGAGGATTTAACCATGCCCGAATATGACCGAGAACTAGACGCTTCTGGCCTCAACTGTCCGTTACCGATACTCCGTGCAAAAAAAGCGCTAAGCGATATGCAGTCGGAACAAACCCTGCTTATAATTTCTACCGATCCCGGCTCAGTTAAGGACTTCGAAGCTTTCTCGAAGCAAACAGGCAATCAGCTGCTGTCATCGGGAGAAGACGATGGTAAGTTCAGATTTGTAATAAAGAAATCTTGATCAATCTGTAGCAGCTCAATTGACAGCACTGGTAATTATCCTGGAAAACACAGCAGGATCACGAAAGTCCACTCAACATTAAGGTACGCGTCTTTTTCGCGCCCAACTGCGTTTTTTAGGATCATCCGGCAAACACAGTAGATCATTTAACTCGCCAAACCAGTAAATTACGGGGTTTGGTCATCCATATCGCCTGATTTTACACAGTGATTAGCCTATAGCTCCAAATTTTCCCACTACAGACGTTATATTTAGTGCATTTCTTGATTAACCATAATAAAATTTCCGGTTCAGTGTAGGTTTTTTAGCCAATAACAATACAAATTTTTTGAGGTAAGTTGTGGAATTATCGGGTTCCGAAATAATCATCCAGTTTTTGAA
>CAXMRQ010000178.1:0-2961 GCA_964196115.1 uncultured Gammaproteobacteria bacterium | reverse complement strand
TGTCGGTAGCGCAATTACCATCGACCTGATGCGCAGCGATGGGCAACATCTGGGCGGTGCAATTCTACCCGGCTTTAATACGACCATGGAGCGATTCAAGGCGATTTTGCACATGGCCGATTTCGAGCATGCGGATATCAGCAAAAACGATGAACCGGGAAGTTCAACCGAGGCCTGTATTCATATAGACTATGAGCCGACCGATATAGCAGTAGTCGAGCGATTAATCGATCGCTGGTTTGAGCGACTTGCGTCGGATGCAGCCTTGATAGTGACTGGTGGTGACGCAAAGTACATAAAAGGCGACAGCTATAAACATTTTCGGATAGTGCCTGACCTGGTATTTCAGGGGATGCGGCGACAAGTGGAAAACCAGCAATGAAAACTTTTTTTAGCCTGTTATTAATCGCCAATATCGCATTTGGGCTGGTGCAGTGGCTGTTGCCCTACGAACAGTTGGTGCCGGATAACATAAAAATTCCGGTAGCCGAACAATTGCGCCTGTTAGACGAAACGCTCGAATCTGAAATGATCGCCGAAGTCGAAGTCAGCGAAGCGTTACAGGAAGACGAAGTCATGGTTGCCGAGGAAACCATCGACAATCGTCTTTGTTACACCATAGGCCCGTTCAAGGATAAGACACGGGCGCTGGAAGTCAGTGCCCGCTATACGGCCAACGATGTCAAAACTGAGTTAAAGTCGAATCAGGAGAAAGAATACCTGGGTATCATGGTTTACACATCAGACCATAAAAACAAGCAGGCTGCGATTGACACTGCAGCAGCCCTGGCAAAAAGGGGTTTCCGCGATTCCCTCATCGTCAATGAAGCCGATAAATCCTACGTCTTGTCACTCGGTGTTTTTGGATTGAAGAGAAATGCAGATCGGCTCATTTCCCGACTGAAGAAGCTTAATTATTCAGTAAAATCCGAGCCACGATATCGTGACCGCACCATATACTGGATTTACAGCGAGCAGTCTAACAAAAGCAGTCTGTATATCCTGCTGGATACGGATGATGTAGAAAAAGGTATTGGCCAAATGCCCCGACAGTGCCCATGATCGGCGTAAATTGCTTGCCAATATCGGGCAAAGACACTAGAATTCGCGCCTTTAAAAAGAGGCGATCCAGTCTCAAAATTAGCCGCAACGGCTGCCCTGAAAAACGGGAAAATATGAAAATGAATATGCCGGCGTAGCTCAGTTGGTAGAGCAACTGACTTGTAATCAGTAGGTCCGGGGTTCGACTCCTCGTGCCGGCACCATTTTTCTCCATAAATTCAACAACTTAAAAACTAACTGCGTGCCTCTCTATTTAGTCGACCCTGAATAAATGATAAGGCATTGATTATAAAGAGATATGTGATCAAATGTGTTAGAATAAACGTCCAGAAAAGCAGTAAAAACAACTAAAAACTGGACGAATGAGAGGCAGGCCATTGAGTACTCCGAAAACGCCGAATGCGGGCCAAAGCAGTTTTTTGTACCCTGATTTATTGAATCAGCTCAACCCTAAACACCCGTTATTAAAGCTGGCCAGAGAGATAGACTGGTCATTATTCGAAGCCGAGTTTGAGCCACTTTATTCACATCGTGGTAAGCCTTCCAAGCGGATTCGTTTAATGGTGGGTTTATCGATCCTTAAGCACCTGGAAAGTTTGAGTGATGAGGTACTGATAGAACGCTGGGTACAGAACCCGTACTACCAGGTATTTACCGGCGAAGTTGAGTTTCAATGGCAGTTGCCCTGTGATCCGTCAGACTTGACCTACTTTCGAAAGCGTATCGGTAGTCAGGGGTTTGAAAAGATACTGGCGATCTCTATTGCCCTGCATCGGGAGAAAGTCGACGAAGCAGAAATGTGTATCGATACCACGGTACAGGAAAAGAATATTACCTTTCCAACGGATGCCAAACAGTATCGGAAAATACACAGTCAGTTGCTCAAGATGGGAAGAAGAGAAGGGATTTTACTGACCCGGACCTATGAAAAAGAAGTCCGAAAGTTGAAACAACAGACCCGGTTTGCGAGTCATCCGAAAAACCGCAAAAAGGCCCGTCATGCGGTCAAGCGTTTAAAGACCATCAGTGGTCGATTACTCAGGGAGATACAACGTAGGATGAGTCTTGAGCAGCTGGGAAACTATGCCGAGAAGATGGCCTTGTATCAACGCATGCTAGAACAAAAGCGAGGCGACAAAAATAAACTATACAGTCTGCACGAACCCCATATCTATTGCATGAGTAAGGGCAAAGCCCATCAACGCTATGAATTTGGCACCAAAGCTTCAATCACAACCACGCGGGATACCGGTATCATCATTGGTGCCCTGGCTTTTGAGAAGAATATGTTTGATGGTCATACGGTACCAGGCGTATTGGCACAGATAAAGCGCCTGATCGATAGAGTCCCTGCGGTCGGCATCGCCGACCGGGGTTATCGAGGCAAATCGAAGGTCAATGATACGCAGATAGTGACTCCCAAACCGTCGAGGAAGAATGCATCAGATGATGCGAAGTCATTAGCCCGGAGGCGATTTAGAAGACGTGCGGGTATTGAGCCAGTGATTGGCCATTTAAAAAGCGATCACCGGTTAAAAAGAAACTTTCTGAAGGGCTTTGAAGGTGATCAGATTAACCTGTTAATGGCAGCCGCTGCATTCAACTTCAAGAAGTGGTTGAGAGAGGTTAATTTTTGGCCTCAATACCTGAAGTTGATACTACAAGCTATGTTCATAAAAAAGAGCTTACAGTATGCTTAAAAGCGTGAAATTAATATTTCAGGTTCGACTAATTATTGTGACATCAACCGAATGAAAATACGGGTGCATGGGGTTATTTAACTCGACGAAAATATACGAGCCTGTTTAGTCGGGAGAATTTTATTGTGCTTTCGATTGACTTTTTGCCTAATGGGTGACCCCTTTTACTAACCGCTAGTGTGTTAAGAAACTCTCCAAG
>CAXMRQ010000177.1:0-4122 GCA_964196115.1 uncultured Gammaproteobacteria bacterium | reverse complement strand
GGCAATTTAACCCGGAAAATTCATAAATCATGCACAATCTCACTTGCCTATTGATTCCACAAGAAATAGTTCCTCAGTCGCTCGGAATCATTGATACGAGACTTCTTCGGATATTTCCTTGTGAAATCGATATGCTGCGCGATCCTTGCGCAGATTTATGAAATTTCCGGGTTAGATTTCATTTATGAAAAAACGCAGGTTTATTCAATGCGATGTGTTTAGCCCGATACCGACGCAGGGTAACGGCTTGGCTGTCATTGTCGACGCCGAGGGATTGTCAGACAATCAGTTGCAGACTTTTGCTGCCTGGACTAATCTCGTCGAAACAACTTTTATGTTGCCACCGACTGATCCGACTGCTGATTATAGACTGCGTATTTTCACTCCCTCCCGTGAGATGTTATTCGCGGGACATCCCACGCTCGGAAGTTGCGCTGCCTGGTTACATACTGGTGGGGTGCCGAAACAAAATGGACTGGTAAGACAGGAATGTAAAATAGGGATTGTCGATATCGATGTGAGTGGCAAACAGTATGCGTTCGTGGCGCCACCGACAAAAATAGAACCCCTGCCGGAAGAAAACCTGCTGGCAATAAGAAACGCGTTAAATATTTCATCCGAATCTATTTTACATACTGCATTACTCGATAACGGCCCAGTCTGGCAGGTACTACAACTAGAAAGCGCAGAGCATGTACTGGCCCTCGATTCGTCAAAAGTGCGCTGGCCTGAATTTAAGGCGATTGGTTTAATCGGTGCGCATAAGGTGGGCAATGAATGTGATTTCGAGGTGCGCATGCTCGCGCCATCCAGTGGTATGAGCGAAGACCCGATCACTGGCTCATTAAATGCAGCACTGGCACACTGGCTGTCTTCCGATGGCAGGCTAAGTCAATCTACTACCATTGCTCAGGGTACAAAAATAAATCGGCATGGCCGTGTATCTGTTCGACCCGATGAAAATAACAATAAAATTCTAATTGGTGGGGACACCCATATCATAATAGATGGATATGTAACCTTGTAGGGACAGCCATGGAGGGTGGTTGTAGGGTCGAATTCATTCGACCGATCATAAGCAGGCCACCTCCTTGCGTTCATTATTGCCTGGTAAGATTTTCATACGCCTTTAAAAATTTGTTAAACCGCTGGTGCGCGTAAGGGATAAATCGAATCTTCTGGATAGGATCGACTGCGAGTGGTAGCGCCGCCATGGCGTATTTGTAGTCGGACATCATTAACATCATTTTCGTCTCCCGAAGTAGTTTGTGAAACTCTTTTTGTCTTACATCGTGGTCGTCAAAATCGGCGTTATCCAGATAAAAATTGATTAATGTGCCCAGCTCGTGGTCGCCAAATTCGGGGTCGGCAATGCGAAAGTAAGGATAATCAGGTTGCTGGTGGCGCATTACGGTTTCGGCAAACAGGTTAGAAAAATCATAAGTCTTATGGTTGAGACAGGAAAACTCGAAATCGAGCAGCTTAATCTCGCCACTATCCAGCTTCATGATATTGCCGTGATAAGTATCATTGTGGCAAAACGTCAGCTCACCCACTGGCAGGCACCGTTTCACTTTGTCTAATGTTTGCGGGCTGTAAATTTCACGCAGATCTTCACACATTTGACGTTCATTGGCGGGAAAAATAGATGATTTTTGTTGCAGAACCTGCCTGGCTATGCGTCCCCATTTGTCATGCAGCAGTTGAAAAAATACCTCTGTCGGCAGGCTGGGGGGTGTGAGTTGGTGAAAGCGATAAAGTTGATTGGCGATCTGACGTAAATTTTCGGCGTCAAACAGATCTTCGGCGCGTAATGTACGTCCCTGATAAAACGATTCGATGCGACAGGTTTCGTCGTAGTAATGGCAATGGGCGGCTATGTTGTGTTTGCCGAGGGTCAGAAATACTTCCTTTTCTGTTTCGAAATCCAGAATCGCATTTTCTTTTCCCTCCAGGCGGCGGTACAAAACAGCCGTTGGCTGCACCGCCTGGTTGCAGCGAATTCCCATGGTAAAGGATGAAAATCCCTTAGGGTCGTCAAACTCAAATTCGGCTTCGGACAGGGCTGCCCACTCCGGGAACAGCTCCTGACACTGCCTGAATATTTTTGCCTTCAAACAGGACCGCTGTTAAGGGCCTGTTCGAGCGAACGTTTCGGACAGAATAAGGCGCCACTTTCCGGCGCGAATGTTGTATGGCGATAACCGTTAGACCCTTCGGGTTCATATAGCGCGAGAATTTCTTCTTTGCGAGAAACCAGGTCAGTGATCGCATCGGCCAGTGCAATCACATCGGCTTCGGTGGTATAGATGCCAAAGCTGGCTCGTGACATGCCACGTTTTCTCTCAACATCGGCTTCGGAGTTGGGAGCATCGGGGTCGATATCCAGCGCCCAGAGTTCCGGTTTTAATATCTCACGCACATAGGGGTGGGCGCAAAAACAACCGTTGCGTACTTCGATATTGTGATAATCGTTGAGCGCTGCGGCGGTCAGGCCGTGGTCAAACCCCTGGATATTAAACGGGATAGTACCGGTGCGTGGAACCACCGACGGTGCCGGTCCGTATAGATTAACGCCTTCGATGGCGGAGAGTTTTTCCCACACCAGATCGATCAACTCAATTTCTTTTAGGCGAATATTGTCCATGCCTATTTTGATCAACACGTCTAGCACTGCGCCGAGTGTGATGGCGCCGACGATATTCGGTGTGCCGGCTTCCTCGCGGTCAGGCAGAATTGCTGACGGAATAAATTTATCAAAATAAACATCGTCTACCATACCACCACCAACCTCGGCGGGCGCCATATCTGCCAGCAGTTGGCGTTTGGCAATGACTGCGCCTGGTGAACCCGGGGCATAGATTTTATGGCCCGAAAATACCAGCACATCGATATCATCGTCGCCTTGCGTGTCGCCCTTCATCACTACCGGTGCATGGGCGATCATTTGTGACGCATCCACTACCAGATAGGCTCCGACCGAATGCGCTAATTGCGCCAGTTGGTGAAGTGGAGTCAATGCGCCAGTGACGTTACTGGCTCCGGTTACAGCAAGATAATTAATTCGTTCACCATACTTTTCGACTATCTCGCGTACCACTTCGAGATCAAGGCCACCGTAAGCAGGGGCTTCACCCATCAGCGGAATATGCACCACTTTACCTGAATGCTTGCGATGCGGTAAATCGTTAGAATGATGCTCCATCTCGGATACTATGACGACATCGCGCTCTGGTCTTTCGGCTGCGAATTCGGCGGCAATGCGATTAAATCCAGCGGTTGCGCCACTTCCAGTGAAATAAGCGCTGAACTCATCCTGCGGCGCGCCGACAAATTCGAGTACGCGTTCGTGCGCCCATTCAAATGCATGGCTGGCGCCGCGTGCTGCGTAATGCAGTTCACTATGGGTGCTGGCGTAATGGACGAGGAAATCCTGCGCGACCTGGAATGCCGGTTGCATCATTAGCGTAGAAGCGGCAGAGTCCAAATAGCGGCGTGGGCTACTAGTACCATCGGCCAGTGGGTAGACTGTGTCTCGCCCAATAAAACTGTTTTGAATACTTTGTAACAGTCTGGAATTATTCATAGTGTCTCACTGCCAGCCTAAAAAACCGGCTTATTGTCGCACAAGCGTTGGCCGAAACAAGTATTTGTAAAACCTTTGTGGTATTAGATATTTTGAGACTGGCATTGGTTGAATTAATACCGCGGACGGGGTTTCTTTGCAGTTGAAAATATTAGCGGAAGTACGCTGTACGGTTTTATGACGGCATGGTGCCGATATTACGGTGGCTTTTATTGCAGCAGTCGATTTGCGTGATGCCGATTCCAGACCACAGCTATCAGTATCAGCGCAAATCCTGAAATTTCGACGATTAGATTGTAGGTTATAAACATGACCGCTGTGATCAATAAAGCACCCGAAATGGCGGCTACTAATGGCCCTTTTGCACGAAGTTTTAAAAATTCCAGCCCAACGGATATTACGGCTGCCCATGCCAGTACGACGATAACGGTCGCCCAGATACCCTCGTGAATATCAAGTTGTATTCCAAGCAGGCCGAGGGCGGCAACCAGCGCGAGCGTACCGTAACAGGTTAAGATCGACAGACCGGCTAAAAC
>CAXMRQ010000176.1:0-10182 GCA_964196115.1 uncultured Gammaproteobacteria bacterium | reverse complement strand
CGTGGTCCTCAGTGGTATATTGACAAGTAAGTTTTTAGAAATAGGTGGTCCGCGGGTATTGTTGAATGCCCGCGGACAACTGAACTTGATGATTTTTACTCAGGGATGATTTTTATTTTTACTTGGGCGGGTTTGCCAGGCCCCATTCCGCAACAAAATAGGTAGGAGCGCAGAAGAGAATGCTATTCGCTCGTTTCGCAATCACACGTGCCTTTTTAGCGATATTTACGCTGATTCTGGTCTCCCTGATTGTTTTCAGTTTGATGGAACTTGTGCCGGGTGACTGTGCAGAACGCTACCTCGCTTTCAAAAGTTCCCAGGGCTCGGCAATAACCATTGCCGACATCGACGCAGAACGGGTTCGTCTGGGCCTGGATCGGCCTTACCTGGTACGCTGGGGAAGCTGGATTGTTAATGCTTTTCAGGGAGAATTCGGCGATAGTTGTATATTACGCCTTAACATCAGCGAACTACTGGGCCAGAAATTCTGGTTGAGCCTCGGTATTTGCCTTACCTCGTTACTGGTCGCTTACTTAATTGCTATCCCGGTCGGAATAATTTCGGCTACGTCAAAAAGTGCAACATTAAACAATAGCCTCCGACTGGTCAGTTATCTCGGTCTAGCTATGCCGAACTTCTTGCTAGCGTTGATGATTATGCTATTTTCGACGATATATTTCGGTGACACGCTGACCGGATTGTTTTCGAAAGAGTTTCGTGATGCGGCCTGGTCTTATGATCGGGTCAAAGACTTCCTCTCGCGAGCCTGGTTGCCGGTATTTATTCTGGCCTGGTCGGCAACTGCATTTGCGATTCAAACTGTGCGTGCGCTGATGTCCGACGAGGTTGGAAAATTGTACGTGTTGGCCGCCTCCGCCCGTGGCGTTAGCGGAGCCAGACTGCTGTGGCGCTATCCCGCTCGGCATTCCCTCGGGCCCATCATCAACTCGCTCGGGTTTGATTTAAATCGAATCTTTAACGAGCTACCGATCGTCGCGTTGATTTTGGTCCTCACCGAGGCCGGATCCCTGTTGTACGACGCGCTGGCGGCCTCCAACGACCAGCAGTTAGCGGGTGCGATAATTTTTATGCTAACCGCCAGTATTGTGACTATTAATTTTATTACCGATATTGCTCTCGCCATAACCGACCCGCGCGTTCGTCGCAGTATCTTGGGGTAAGCGATATGACAGAAACGGCAACCATCGAAGAAACCGATGCAAATGTAGACCAGAAACGCAAAGAGGCGTACTTCACTGCCGGACAGGGCCAGCTGATCTGGGCCCGGTTTAAGAAACAAAAAGCCGCTATGGTAGGAGCTGGCATTCTCATTGTGTTAATCCTTTCAGGGTTTTTTGCACCATTCCTGACGCCCTATGACCCAACGATTGAAGGACGGAATAAAGACTATCTAAACGGTGCACCGAATATCCCCAGTTTCTGTGATGACAATGGCTGTTCCCTGCGACCCTTTATCTACTCCTTCAAGCGATCGCGCTCGATTGCGACAAACTTTCGCTGGGTTACCGAGATCGACACCAGTCTGGATGCCCGCCGTTATGTTGTTTTCTTCCCGCAGGGTGACAAATACACGCTCATGGGTATGGACTTAAGCACGCATTTGTTCGGCGTCGATTCGGGCAAGATACATATCTTCGGCACGGACGCAACCGGTAAGGACATTTATTCCCGAACTCTCCAGGCGATCAACACCTCGCTCGCGGTAGGCACGATCGGGGTCTTTATTGCTTTTGTTCTGGCATTGATAATAGGTGGCATTTCGGGTTATTACGGTGGCTGGATCGACTCCGTGTTGCAGATGATGACGGATGCAGTACGAACCATTCCTACCATCCCATTGTTTATGGCGCTAGCCGCATTCATTCCCGCTACCTGGAGTTCGGAGACCCGGTTTTTATTCATCTCGATTATCCTTGGATTTGTGGGATGGCCAACACTGGCAAGGCGGGTTCGAACCCATTTGCTGACCGAGCGCAACCAGGAGTACGTACTGGCAGCACAGTTGTGCGGAGCTTCCGCCGGCCATGTCATCAGACGCCACCTGTTACCGAGTTTTACCAGCTACATCATCGTTGATCTGATTATTTCATTCCCTTACATGGTGCTTTCCGAAACCGCCCTCAGCTTTATCGGCTTGGGGTTAAAGGATCCGGTCAATTCACTCGGCGTCATGCTGCAAAATGTCACCAGCGCGGATGTACTGCTCAATTACCAATGGTATTTCATACCCGTATTTTTCTTTATCACATTAGTGCTCGCGTTTGTGTTTGTTGGCGATGGGCTGCGTGATGCCGCTGATCCTTATGCAGATACCAAAAAATGACGAAGCCACTGATTTCGGTAAAAGACTTAACGCTACAATTTAAAACCGATGAAGGTTTGGTTACGGCTGTTAATAATGTCTCTTTCGATATAGCACCCGGAGAGATTCTCGGCCTGGTGGGGGAAAGTGGTTCCGGCAAGTCGGTAACTGCGAAGTCGTTAATGATGCTTAATCCTGATAATTCAGTCTACGATGAAAATAGCAAAATTACGCTTAACATTGATGATCAGGAAATTGATGTAATAGGATTGAGCCGCGCCAGAGATCAGAAAGTTATTCGTGGCGGTGCGATCTCAATGATTTTTCAGGAGCCTATGGCAAGTTTTGCACCTGCACTTACGATTGGCGATCAAATGGTCGAGCAATTAATGATCCATTCCGATATGACTGCGCTCGAGGCGAAAGAAATTTCCATAGAAATGCTAACCCGTGTTGGTATACCGGAACCGTCACAACGTTTCGGTCAGTACGCTTTCGAATTTTCCGGTGGTATGCGCCAACGCGCGATGATCGCAATGGCATTATCGACTAAACCAAAATTACTGATTGCCGATGAGCCAACAACAGCGCTCGATGTGACTATTCAGGCGCAGGTCATTGAACTGATGCGTGACCTGGTAGAAGAGTTTCACATGTCGATCCTGTTTATCACCCACGATCTCGGTGTTATTGCGCAAACCGCCGATCGGGTTGCGGTCATGTATCTGGGTAATCTGGTCGAGACCGGCACCGTACGTCAGGTGATCAACTCACCGGCCCACCCCTATACCCGTGGTTTATTAAACTCGCTGCCGAAACTGGATGATCTGGAAGCTGAACTGCGCCCGGTACCGGGTGATATTCCGTCTCCGCTGGATCGTCCGTCAGGTTGTGTTTTTCATCCCCGTTGTGTGGAATCGGGCAATATTGCAGAAACCTGTCGCAGCGTGATACCAGAATACACCCTCGATGATGCCAATCATCAAGTGGCTTGTCATCTCGCGACACAAGGGGATCAGGCATGAGCGACATTCTTATTGAAGCCAAAGATTTGGCAGTGCACTTCCCGATAGGCGGAACTCTGTTTGGTGAAAAACCCGTCGTGCGCGCTTGTGAAGGGATTAATATTCAAATCGAAAAAGGCAGCTTCTTCGGATTGGTGGGTGAATCGGGCTCGGGCAAAACAACTCTGGGTCGGGCGATGCTGAAGGCCGCTCCAATCAGTCACGGCGAAGTCACTTTTACCGATGGCGAGGTCACCTACGATCTTAGCGGCCTCAAAGGTCCTGAACTCAAGGATTATCGCAAACGGACACAGTTGATCTTTCAGGATCCTTACGCGGCACTGAGCCCGCGAATGACAGTGCGCGATATCATTGCCGAACCACTGGAAGTCATGAAACTGACCTCGTCGCGTGAAGAAACTGATGCGAGAGTTCGAGAAATTGCGGGCCAGTGCAGATTGAACCTGGAGCATTTACGAAGATTCCCACATGCGTTTTCAGGTGGTCAGCGACAGCGAATTTCAATTGCTCGTGCATTGGTATCGGACCCTAAATTTATAGTTGCCGATGAATCGGTAGCTGCTCTCGATGTGTCGATTCAGGCTGACGTATTAAACCTGCTGAACTCAATTCAACGGGAAAATGGCATTACTTTCCTGTTTATCAGCCATGATCTGAGCGTCATTGCGCATACTTGTGACCACGTCGCGGTCATGTACCTAGGTCAGATTGTTGAATCGGCGCCGACTGCTAAATTGTTTTCTGAAACTGCACATCCTTATACCAAGGCGTTATTATCCGCGATTCCATCGCTGGACCCGGACGATAAGGGAAAGGCGCAAAAACTGGAAGGTGAAATACCCAGCCCGATCAATCCACCGCCAGGCTGTCGTTTTAATACCCGATGTCCTTTTGCCCAGGAACGTTGCCGAACTGAAATACCCGAATGGCGCGAAGTCAGCTCCGATCATCAGGTTGCTTGCCACTTCTCGGAAGAACTTGCCTGATCAGACTCCGAGTTTTACCCCGATACACGCCGAATTCGGTGCCCGCGTAAGTGGGGTCGACCTGTCACAGGTATTGTCAGATAGTGTGTTCGAAGCGATCGATGCCGCTATCAATCAATATTCGATTCTGTTATTTGAAAATCAAATTATGAACGATGAGGCGCATCTCGGTTTCACAAAGCGTTTTGGGCAGCTCGAAGAAGAACATGTGACTTACTACAGCAAAGGTGAGGTGACCTATATCGGACGGGTAGGCAATATTGATGATGATGGCAACAAGGTTTCGCTACACCAGATCAAGTTTTCAACGGGTAATGAAATGTGGCATTCGGATAGTTCGTTTCGTGAAATTCCGGCAATGTATTCAATTCTGAGTGCTTACGAGGTACCTGACGAAGCGGGGGAAACCGAATTTGCCAGTGCTCGTACGGCCTATCAAAGGCTCGATGTGCCGACGCGTGAGCTGATCGAATCAAAAATCGGAATCCACGATTATATATATTCACGTACCAAGATCGGGGAAGATGCCGTATCCGAGAGTCAGAGGACCTACATGCACCCGGTGCGCCAACGCCTGGTGCGCCAGAATCCCGTTACCGGTGAGCGCAATCTGTTTGTCGGGTCGCACGTCAAGGAAATCGAAGGCATGCCGGATGCGGAGGCTAAATCGTTGATTTCAGGTTTGATTGCGGAAGTAACCCGAGCGGAATCCGTCTATTGCCATCACTGGCAACCTGGCGACCTGATGATCTGGGATAATCGCTGCGTTTTACATCGTGGCTGTGGCTACGATGCCGATAAATACCGGCGCAGAATGCATCAAACCCGGGTGCGGGGTCTGAAGCCATCAATTGCCGAGGCTGTGGATATGAAATCCCCGGCTTCCGCTACCTGAATAAAATGAATTCTGATATCCAGTTGCTTTTTAAGGCGATTTTCATAAAAATGATAGGGGAGATTTAGTCATGTCGAACAAAAAGATCCTGATACCACTGAACCAGTCCGAACTGAGTCGTGAAATTATCTCACGGGTAGTCGATTTTTTCCCCGCAGACGGGAATGACCTGATTCTCTACTTTATTACCAGCCCCCCTAGCGCAGCAGGTTTCGGCGAGCCTGATCTGGGAGCGGGTTATGTACAAAGGCCTGGTGATAAACCGGTAAAACCAACCTTGCATCCGATTTATGCGACGCAGCAACAAGACAGCATAAAGGCTCATGTCAAATCTGACCTGACTGCGGTGACTAGCCTTCTGAGTGAAGCCGGGTACAATGTTTCAATCGAAGTGGGTTTTGATAAGGATCCGGTGAACGCGATATTACGCGTTATCAAGAGCAGCAATATAAATCTGGTGGCGATGTCGACGCGTGCGCGGGTTGGTGTGACCCGATTCTTTTTCAGAAATATCGCGGATGAACTGGCTCAAAAAGCGCAGGTGCCCGTGATGCTGTCTCATCCTTCCGAAGCCTGAAGGCTAGCTTCGCAATGATTTTTGCACGGCAAGTGTTTGCACAAGGTAACTGTTCAAGACCTCGCTAATTTCTGACTTTTATATTTGTTTATTCATACGAGTTTGTCGGAGCCAGAGTAAACCTGTATTGATGACGACTAATAATCCCCAGTAAAAGAAATAATCGCCTGTAATCGGTAACTTAATCAGAGTCGGCGAAAAACACATGATCATTGCCGCAAAACTGAACATGACGTCGATGTAAACTTTTGTTCGTCCGACTGTTTTTTCTGTACAGAATTGCAAAATACGTCCATCAATTACAATGCGGCACATCCACACGGTAAACCCCATCGCGGCATGTAGCATGATCAGGGTAAATATGCTGGTACAAAAAGCAAACAGCATCGTAGCGATACCGACTAGCAAGGAAAACAGATATTCCATATTGGCCGCCGATAGTTGACGAAGCCCGAGACTAAGTACTGCTGCTGCGACCATGCCGCCTATAGGCCATGCGGCATCAACAATTCCAAATACGTCACTGCCACGTTCCAGATCATCACGAATGAAGGACGACAGGATGGCGTTTGATAATTGGCCAATGGGCAAAGCAGCACCGGCGAGTAAAGTGAGTACCCGTAGCTGGCGATTATCTTTAAATAAAGCCAGTCCTCCGGAAAAATCCTGTATGTATCCAGCAATCCCAGCCACATTCTGTTGACTTGTTATACCTTTGACAAAGACCACCGCTAGTACCAGGAAAACGGAGAAAATTGACGCCAGAAAAAATCCGGCAGATGCTGATAGATGTTCGATAACAAGGCCGGTAGCTACAGTTCCAGCTGCTGTCGCGAGTAAATGTATGCCACGAAATTTGGCTATCGTGTGAACCATTTGCTCAGTACTGACATTGGCATGTATTAATCCGTCGTGGGAACTCTGGTACAGAGTCCTGAATATAGTTACAGCAATAACAGTGAGAAAAAACCACAATAGCGGCAGACCGCTATCGAATGCTAGCGCAAGACCGAGACAGGAGAGTGCTATCGCTATTCCCAGGTGGGCAATTATGGTTAGGTATTTTCGGTTATGACGGTCAACAAAGACGCTGACAATCGGTCCTGCGAGCATAATGGTGATCATCGCTACAATGAAAACCTGACCCACCGCTGCCACGTCTCCGCTCACGATTAAGGTCGTCCAGCCCAGGCAAACCAGGTAAGAGCCGCGAGCTGCCCCGGCGCATAATTCCATAAAATAAAGAATAAATAAATTTTGCTTTATCATCGATCTCCCGGTTAGATGCCGGGCTGGCAAGTATCTTCCATGAGGCCTGGACAGGTCTTATTCTTCAAGGGGATGTATCAGTAATACCGGAATTTTTGCTTTCTGTGCGAGGGTATCGGCTATATCCCTGAAAAAGAAACGAGTGACGCCGACACGGGCACGGGTAGACATGGCTACGAGGTTAATTTTACTGCGGGTGATTACGCCCAATATAGCTTCGATAGGGTCTTTTTCAAATCCGACCACGATTGAGACTTGATAGCCCGCCTCTTTGAGATGGTTAGTAACTGGCATCAGGTCGGTTTCAACCTGTGCTCTTATGTTGTCTTGCTGCTGGGTCGCATAAATTGGGTGAATCGTTGGCCTTACCGGTTCGTCGCCAGGCATTTTTGTGTAACCAGCTCCCAGATCAGGTTTGCCAAACCCAACGCCACTGGGCGGCTTAGTCACAAAATATAAAATTAACTCATTCTCCTTGGCGGAAATAAACTTTTCTACATAAGGCAATATTTTCTGGCTGAGCTCAGATTGGTTCAGCGGTATTAAAACTTTATTGTTTGGCATGGCTAAATCCTTCTGGGGTTTAATGAAGTATAAACGCTATGGCAATAGCATACTAACTCCTGTAAAACTAATCTGTTTACGGCTATCAGGCTAATTGAAAATGAAACAAATTAAATTTAAAACCAATAAATAATTGCATCGGAGATCAACTAAGTCCAAAACGCCACAAGTTCTTTTCCCAGGCCTTAATTTAACTGTCTATTGAAGCCGGTGCACTTCATTGTTTCCCCTACTTATCGTAGGAAACTAACTCATGGAGTCCGTCAATAATATAGTCCGCGTCGCCTTCCCGAGAGCGAACCTCGACCTCGCTCAGTTCAGGCATTAGCCCTTTTGCGAATACGGTCGTCAACCCCACTGCCTTCGCTCCCAAAAGTTCCTCTGAACCTCCGTCGCCTACGAATACAGCCTGGGGGAGCGGTTACGTTCAAAAGACTAAAACAGTGGTTGTAGATCCTTGCGTCAGGCTTTACATATCCGACAACCCAGGACATGACGGTGGCATCGAAGAGTGGGGCGAGCGGCGACCAGTCTCAGGCCCGGGTTTCTATTGCATCCGCATTGGTTACGAGTGCGGTCTTTAGCCCTGACTGGCGAATCGCCAATAGCGTCGAAATAGTAGCGTCAGGTATGGTCAACAAGATGTGTTCGAACCTCGCAATGCGTTGTTCAGTTGCGTCTCTAATCACAGCCGTAGAGATTTCCGGATCGATCGCGTGGGCCATTGATCCGACGATTTCATAAGGGTCGGTTTCAGCGCCAGAAAGCCGCATGTTCGAGGTACCGAATGTCTGTTGCCGCCACATTGCTTTCTCGACGCCGAGTATTTCGTAGGTTGGCGGGAATTCGTTAACTTCATCGTCGGTCGATACCAGCGTGAAGAACAGGTCGAAGATGACCGCGTGATTGCTGGCTACGACTTCAGCAATGTGCATTGGACTCTCCAGAAATGCAGTGACAGAGGGTTGCTACCTTCTGCCAAACACTTCGCTACATAAACATACCTGAAAGTTTTGTTGATTGTGTTTGTAAGATGATCAAGCACTACAATCAACGTCAATTCTCTCAAGAGATAAATTCCCCGTGCTTTCTTTACAGACTCGTAAGGCAAAATCGAATCTATTGACGTCCAGGCATAAATCGAAATCTGACGGCGGGCTCCAGGGTTTTTCGGGATCAAAAAATCTAGCTGCAAAAGGTGACCTCTTTAGAGTTTCAATAATACCGTTTTCATCAAATGTCTGATTGGTTAGCAGGCACTCTAAATACTCTGCACAAAGATCATCTTCATCTGAGGATTCCCTGGCCTCAAGGCCCATTCTTACCAAAGTCACTTTTTCAGGATTCCGGATTTTTATATAATTGGCCGTGGCCTTTGCATTTACAAATGCCCCGGTAAGAATCTCGTCGGCATTGATGGCGTTTACTATACCTTGCGTACCCGCGTGGGTGGTATGAACGATAGTTTTTCCCGCCAAATCAGCGCTGAGAATTTCTGTTGGGGAATTTCCATAATTAAAACCAGGCAGCTTTTTGCCTTTTCTTTCGCCAATGAGGACACATTGATTCAGTGTTTTGGAAAGTTCTAGCGCTTCTTTAACATCACCGACAGGTATGATTTTCGATACACCCTTATCGACACAATAGCAGGCGACTGAAAAAGCTCGAAATACATCGATTATTACGACTATCCCGACAGCATTTTTTGCGCCGTGCAAAAAACTTACCCGGGTAATTTCCATAAGCTCAATTTTCTATTTCTGATTGATTAGGAGGCATGCCGGGGCTAAAGAACCTGCTAGGTGGGCAAAGCTAATATATTAGTGGGTGTCATCGAATACATTTTCCGTAGCCTCGCTAAACCCTGTGCGAGAGCTGAAATGTATAGCCTTAATGCCCAGAGTGCTGGCTGCCTGTACATTTTTTTCGCGATCATCAAAAAATACCACCTGATCAGGATTAGAGTGACTTTTTTGCAGGAGACGTTCATAGATGCCACGATCAGGCTTACGAATACCAATATCACCGCTGATTATTGAACCAGCAAGTCGAGACTCTATACCATGGTAGGCACGTAGTTTTTTCGACCACCGGCCAACATCATTCGACAAACACCAGACGGGGATATTTCTTTGCTCAGCGATATCCAAAAACTCCATAACCCCCGGCATAAGCCTGTGCCGCGATAGATACTCATCCTCTAGTTCAGGATTTAATTTAACTGCCTGCCAAAATTCAGCAGCCGATATTTTACCAAGGCTTGCCATGATGTATGCTGATTCAATAAATTCGGAGTTATCTTCACCGCCATTCTCTATGATAAATGGCATGAGCAATTCTGTAACATCATCTTCTGCCTGAAAAATTACCCCCATCGCGTCTAATGCGATACATTTCATCATTCATTAATCTAATGGAAACATCGGCCTGGGCACATTTTGATAAGGCAGTCGTTCATAGTGTGGGGTGCATAGCGCACCGCTATCACAAACGATAATCCCTGCGGCAATCGGCGCGAAAGCAGCGCGAAAATGCTGCATCGA
>CAXMRQ010000175.1:0-20256 GCA_964196115.1 uncultured Gammaproteobacteria bacterium | reverse complement strand
GGCAGAACTTCGATGGTGAGCGATCCATTGGTCAGCGCTGCGACGTCGTTACCGAACTCCTTCAACATAACGACTTCGTCAGCTGAGGTGGGTAGCACCGACTGGATACGCAAGACCTTGTCAGCCGCCATGGCAGACGATGCCATGAGTGCCAGGGCGGCTGCACTTATCAGATTGAAACGTTTAGACATTTTCCTCTCTCCTACTTTGGTTGTTGTCGTTTAATGCTACGACTATTGTGGAATTTCCGCATTTATTTTTAATCGAATTCGACAAATTGCGGTTACCAGTCTTTGCTTCCAGCGATACCAACTTCCCTTAATTATTTATAAAATGGTACTTTCAGTCTCATTTTGACAAATTAGTTCATACATTGCAACATAAAACTGAATTATGAAACCTCCGGGCAGATCTCTCGAAACATTGAAAACCCAGAACTTCGACTCACACGGAGATTTACCATCGAATACCCGGCTCCAGCTTCTTCCCGTACCGCAACGCCATACAACATTTATGGCTGCAACCTGAAGGTTTCATCGGGAAAATATTTATGCAGCCGATCATCTCCGGTACGGGCATGCGCCTCCATCCCCTCTAATCGCGAAATCCTGGCAGCAGCAACGGCTACATCCCGGTTTGCTTCACGGCTCATTCGCTGAGTGGTGACCGTTTTAATAAATTTACCCACAGACAGACCACCGGTGTAACGACCTGCACCTTTGGTTGGCAGTATATGATTAGTACCCGAACACTTGTCGCCGAAGGCCACGGTTGTCTCTTCACCAACAAATAGTGAACCATAATTGCGCAGACGACCAACCCACCAATCCAGGTCTTCAGCCTGCACTTCGAGATGCTCACCAGCGTATTCGTCGCTAATTTTCGCAGCTTCTTCACGGTCAGAGCAAAGAACTACTTCGCCATAATCACGCCATGAACCTGCAGCCGCAGTACGTGCGGTATCTGGCAATTTGGCGATAAAGCCAGGCATAAGCCCCAACACTTTTTCGCCCAGATTGCGGTCCGTGGTAATCAACCAACAGGGAGAATCCAGACCATGTTCAGCCTGACCAACCAGATCGCTGGCAACGATCATAGGGTCTGCGGTTTTATCCGCGATGATCGCAATTTCAGTAGGACCCGCGAACAGATCAATTCCGACCCGCCCAAATAACATGCGCTTGGCTTCAGCAACAAAACGATTACCCGGTCCAACCAGGATATCTGCCGCATGCCCGGTAAACAGGCCAAAGGCCATCGCAGCGATGCCCTGTACCCCACCGAGCGCCAGGATTGTATCCGCGCCGCAGAGATTCGCGGTATAAATAATCGCGGAGTTGACTCCTTCTCCTGGCTTCGGAGGCGAGCAGGCAATAACATGATCAACGCCAGCGGCTTTCGCCGTTGCAACCGACATAACGGCAGAAGCCACATGCGCATAACGTCCGCCAGGCACATAACAGCCCGCAGTTGCGATCGGTATTTGTTTTTGACCGGCAAACAGGCCCGGTGAGAGCTCTACTTCAAAGTCGATTAATGCCTCTCTTTGTTTTTCTGCAAAGCCACGTACACGGTCATAGGAGAATCTAATATCGTCTTTAACCTGTTGTGAGACTTTGGCTGATGCCGCTTCAATCTCTTCCGGAGTGACAACAACGTTGCCCGCATAATTATCCAGCCTGGCGGCATACTCAATCGCTTTTTCTTCGCCACCCGCTTCGATATCCGACAACATTTTTGCGACGATTTTACGCGTATCATCTTCACCGGTAGCAGCCGATTTTTCTGCTTTTTTCAAGTATTCAATAGTCATGGATTTTTTCTCGATTCCGCTTTACGCACTTTCGTATAAACGGGTCAGCACGAATTCCCGATGACCTAATGCCTCGGCTGATGTCAAGCGCCCATTGGCTGTGCGAAACATCGAATCGAGCAGTTTATCTCCGGCTTCACTCGGACTCATTTCCTTACGTAATAGACCCGAAACATCGACATCGACATGCTCGCTCATGGTGCGAACGGTTCGCGGATTAGCGCAAATTTTAATGACTGGAAGAATCGGGTTGCCGATAATATTGCCCTGCCCGGTAGGAAAAAAATGCACCACATAGCCGGCTGCCGCTGCCAAAGTAACCATTTCAGCCGCCGCCGATGAAGAGTCCATGAACCACAGACCAGGCCCTGTCGGCACCTCGGCTTTGTCCAGCACACCGTCGACTAGACACTCTTTACCGATCTTCTGGATATTACCGAGCGCTTTTTCCTCGATGGTGGTTAGACCGCCTTCAATATTTCCTTTGGTAGGCTGTGAATCTGATAGATCCGAGGTTTTAAAACGATCAATCAAATCCTGGTAGCGATTAAACATAAACATGAAACGCTCACGAACTTCATCAGTCCGACAACGCTCAGCCACCAGGTGTTCACCACCGGTAATTTCTGAAGTCTCTCCAAACAGCAGTGTCGCTCCGTGTGGATACAACTTGTCAAATGCGTTTCCAACCGTAGGATTTGACCCACAACCCGATGTGGTATCCGATTCACCACATTTGGTTGAAATCCAAAGCTCTTTTACAGGTGCTTCTTCACGACGCAACTCGGACGCCCATTGAACATATTCCTTTGCCACTTTGGATGCTTCCATAATGGTTTCATGGTCGCCGTGCTGCTCAATACCAAAACCAGTCACCGGCTTACCAGTAGCGGCAATGCCATCGACAATTTTTTGCGTCCAGCCATTTTCGATACCTATAACGACGACAGCGGCGACGTTGGGATTGGCGCCGGTGCCTATCAGGGTGCGAAAATGCAGTTCGAGATCTTCGCCGAACTGAAGCCTTCCATAAGGGTGAGGCAGCGCCATAGTGCCGGAAATATTATTTGCGACTGCTTCGCAGGCTGCATTCGAGAGGTCATCAACCGGCAGGATAATGACGTGATTACGAACACCAACACGACCATTTTCGCGCCGATATCCTGAAAAAGTTGCTGAACTTAAATCTTGAGACATTTCTCTATTCTCCAATATAAGGGATTGACAATTTTGTATGCTGTTTACCGATTACCAACGCTTGGTCTTGATATTGTGAACATGCGCGTGTTCGCCGGTGCCGATATCAGCCACGACCTTGCCAATATCCGCGCTGTACTTAATCACGGTATCTCCTTCTTTCATCGGTTTTATCGCGAGTTTATGCCCAATAGGTATATCGCTAGCCGCCCTGAATTTAATATCAACGTTTTGATCCATTACCCAGCCGGTAATTTCATCTCCGGCTTTTACGCCCTCAACGACGATAACACCGACACTATCTCCTTCGTCATGTACTACAAAATCTATCATTTGATTCTCCAAAATTTTTATTAGCCCGATTCGGAAATTATTTTATGCTGATATTCTATATTAATATACAGGATTATTCAACTAGTCTTATATAAGACTAGTTGAGTTACAGAAAACAGTTCTTTACCATAGCCTTATATAAGACATATAATTCGACCATAAAGATATATTGAGACATGGATTGCCAAACAATCCATGATTAATCCAGTCCTGAGTGAGGTCAGTAGTTTAAATGCTTGCAACCGGTAAAGGTGCCATCTCGCTTTACATGCAGATTAAGGAGCTCCTCATCTCCAAGATCAGAAACGGCGACTGGTTACCGGGAAGTATCATCCCCAGCGAGATAAACCTGGCGGAAGAATTCGGTGTAAGCCAGGGCACGATACGTAAGGCAATTACTGAACTAGTAGAAAGCAACTTATTAACACGTAAACAGGGCCGAGGTACTTTTGTTTCTACCCATAACACCGACAGAGCCCTTTTCCATTTCTTTCACATTACAGGCAATAAAGGTCATAAAGTTTTACCCGACAGTAATGTATCACACTGCCGAAGGCGGCAGGCCTCTCGAATGGAGGCCTCGAAACTCCAGTTAGCAGCCGGAACCAATGTAATTAGAATCGAGCGTGTGCGGAACTTTTCAGGCAAACCGATCTTGATCGAAACCATCACCCTGCCCACCGAATACTTCGGCGATCTGGGCATGGATGGTAACTGTAATCTGCCTAATACGCTTTATGAACTTTATGAAAAACAGTATGGCATCACCATACACAGCGCCGATGAACAGCTGCGCGCCGTGTCAGCCACAAAACATGATGCAATGCTTTTGAATCTGGAAGTCGGCGCCCCGTTACTCGAGATCGAACGAACAGCACTGACACTGGATAAAGCGCCGGTTGAACTGCGGATCAGTCGCTGTAATACCAAAAAACACTATTACGAGAATACTTTTTTTTAACAGTTATTCCGTTAACGCCATCGGTTAAATTTTTAACGGTTATCCTGTAGGATCATGTCAGCGGCCTTTTCGCCAATCATAATCGTCGGTGCGTGTGTATTGCCAGAAACTATTTCCGGCATAATCGACGCATCGGCAACCCGTAAACCCTTGAGCCCATGTACCCGCAGACGATCGTCGACCACCGCTATATTGTCATGGCCCATTTTGCAGGTACCGACCGGATGATAGATGGTCTGGCTAAATTTTCGCGCTGCCTCCAGCAGCTCAGCATCGGTCTGAAATTCATTGCCTGGTGCACGTTCACAAATAATATGCGGTTCTAAAGCCGGTGCCGAAGCGATTTCCCTCGCCACTTTGATGCCATCCACCGCCACTTTACAGTCTCGCTCATCGGAGAGGTAGTTTGGATGTATTTCAGGGTACTCGAATGGATCGGTCGATTTGATCCAAATTTCGCCACGACTAAAGGGGCGCAACTGACAAACTGAAGCAGTAAACGCAGAATAAGGATGGACACCATCACCAGGCTTATCGGCACTGAGTGGCTGCATATGAAATTGAATATCGGGGCGTTCAACCTCGGGGTTGGAGCGAGTAAAAATAGCCACCTGACTGGCCGCCAGTGTTAACGGGCCGGTTCGAGTCAGAATATATTGCAGGCCAACCTTAAATTGTTTGAACGGATTATTTAATTCATCATTCAAAGTTCGTTCACTGGTTTCAAACACCAGACGTATCTGCAAATGATCCTGTAAATTTCGGCCCACGCCAGGCAGACTGTGAACCGTCTCGACACCAGCTGCGGATAACCTGTCTGAATCCCCGATACCGGAGCATTGCAGAATCTGCGGCGAGTTTATCGCGCCCGCGCTCAGCACAACTTCTGCACTGGCTAAAGCTTTGACCAGTTTTCCAGCACGCTTATATTCGACACCGGTAACTCGCTTACCATCCATGAGCAAACGGCTAACCTGGGATTTGGTCAACACGCATAAATTGGGTCGATTTTTTGCCGGTCTTAAAAAACTTTTAGCGGTACTCCTGCGAAAACCTTTATACGCCGTCTGTTGAAAGTAACCGACGCCTTCCTGCTCGGCGCCATTATAATCCTGGTTAAAAGGAATCCCCTGTTCGACAGCGGCCTGGATGAAATGCTTGGCTATCGGGCGACGCAAACGCAGATCGGAAACCTTTTGCGGCCCACCGACGGCATGAAACTTATCCTCTCCACGCTCGTTGTCCTCCGATTTTTTAAAATAGGGTAGCACTTCATCATAGCCCCAACCGCTATTTCCAAGCTCTCGCCAATGGTCATAATCCTGCGGCTGACCACGCACGTACAGTAAGCCATTCAAAGCACTCGACCCACCCAGCACCTTGCCTCGCGGCCATTGCAATTGGCGACCATCGATACCCGGATCGGGCTCGGTCACGTAACACCAGTCAAATGATGGGTTGTGCATGGTTTTGAAATAACCCACCGGTATGTGCAGCCAGGGATTCCAGTCCTTACCACCGGCCTCCAGTAACAAGACTCGATGATTCGGATTCTCGGAAAGACGATTAGCGAGCACACACCCGGCAGAGCCCGCTCCTACCACTATGTAATCAAATTCATTCAATTGCGAATCTCCTGCTAGCCATTTGGTTAAGTGTCTCAGTTAGGATATATTACCGCCCGAAATAGCGATTAAGACTGGCGACTATTAAAAGATCGAACCCAAAAACTTGTCTGTTACCGCTACTTCCCATGGCATAAAGTATATTATTTTTAGCTAAAACGGAATTATTTTCCCCATTTTAACCCAATTAACTTAAGATATCGTTATGAAACGTGAACGAGGTTCGACCATCCATCGAGTACTCGACATACTCGACACAGTTGCGGCTGCGAAAAAACCGGTTAGCGCGACCGAGATCAACGAAGCGCTTGATCTCCCCAAAGCCACCGCACATCGTTTGTGCGCTGAACTCGAGGCGCGAGGTTACCTGTTAAAACAAATTAACGGCAAAAATTATATGCCGGGGAACCGCCTACATGAAATGGCGGTCGGTGTTTTATCAAATTCACGATTTCGGGAGCAACGTCACGCCATCCTCGAAGAACTCTCGCGAAAAGTCGGCGAAACCTGCAATGTGGCCTATCCGGACGGCTTGCGAATGGCTTATTCAGATCGTGTCGAAACTGAACTGGCACTTAAATTAATATTCCCCATGGACACTCGAGTGCCGTTACACTGTACCGCTAGCGGTAAATTGTACCTCAGCAGTTTTCCCGCGAAAAAACGCCGGGCATTGATCGCCAAACTCGACCTTGTAGCGCACACCAAAAATAGCATTACCGACCCTGACCAGCTACTCGCTGAAACAGATAAAATTAGAGATAAAAAACTATCCATCGACAACGAAGAGTTATTTGAAGGCATGATCGCGATAGGTGTTCCGGTTACCGACAAAGCTGGACGATTTTATTGTTCAGTCGCCATCCAGGCACCCGTATTTCGTTTTTCGTTAGACGACGCGCATCAATACATCCCTCTTCTGCGCGAAGCCGCCAGGGATTTATCGACCTTAACCGAAGAATAGAGCCCTATAACCATGAAATACAACAAGCTCGGAAACAGCAATATCGAAGTCAGCGATATCTGCCTCGGTACCATGACCTGGGGCACGCAGAACAGCGAAGCCGAAGGCCATGCGCAAATGGATTACGCCTTCGAACACGGCGTCAATTTTTTCGACGTCGCAGAAATGTATCCGGCAAATCCGATTTCCGCAGAAACCCAGGGGCGCACCGAAGAAATCATCGGCAGCTGGTTCAAAGCCTCGGGTAAACGCGATGGTGTCGTTCTGGCAACCAAAGTGACCGGCGAGGGTATCGACTGGATTCAGGGCGGTGCACCCATTTCCGCACAGAAAATCCGTACCAGTATCGAAGGCAGCCTCAAACGATTGCAAATCGACTGCATCGATCTATACCAGTTACACTGGCCCAATCGCGGTTCTTACCATTTTCGCCAGTCCTGGGAATTTGACCCCACCGGCCAGAATCGAGAAGAAACACGTACAAACATCTATGAAATTCTCGAAGCATTGAAGGCGCTAATCGATGCCGGAAAGATACGTCAAATCGGCCTGTCCAACGAAAGCTGCTGGGGCACTTCTCAGTTCCTGCAAATTGCCGAAGACAACGGCTTCCCTCGAGTGGTTTCGATCCAGAACGAATACAGCCTGATGTATCGCAGCTACGACCTCGACCTCGCCGAACTGTCGCACAACGAAAATGTTGGCCTTATACCGTTTTCACCACTCGCCTGCGGCCTGCTAAGCGGCAAATACCAGGGCAAGCAGAAACCACCCGGCTCGCGCATGACCATCAGCCCCGACCTCAATGGACGCGTCACCGAAAATTCTTTGCTCGCAACCGACGCTTACGTAAGCATTGCCCAAAAACACAACCTCGACCCATCACAAATGGCCATCGCCTTCTGTAACCAGCGACCCTTCGTCACCTCGTCAATCATCGGTGCCACCAGCATCGACCAACTGGCCATCAATATCGGCGCCAGCGATATCACGCTGAGCGACGAAGTGCTGGATGATATTCAGCAGGCTTACAGGCAGTATCCTATGCCTTTTTGAGGATTTGGATTGAGAGAGCACTACGATTTTTCTACAACGAAGGTGGGGGGAATCCTACATCAAATATTTAAAGCAACCCGTCTCAATGCGTCTCGATAGGGACTCAGTTGATTACTTCAAATCACGTACCGAGTAATCGGGCATACCCTATCAAACATTAATAAATTTATATCTTAGGAACTGTGCTGCGAATGAAAGAAAACTAGATATAAAATGAAAATTCATAAGGAATAAATAGAAATGGTCAGAGTATTAAGCGCAATGCCCTGAGTCGCAGCGACTACTTTCCTTTCCACAGCTAAATGGGTCAGAAACTGTTCAACTTCCATTCCAGACATTTCAGATGGGTGTCGCTTTTTATGGAAAATAATGAAATACTTAATCCAGTATAAATAGGCTTCGATGGTACGTTTACTGTACCTGCGCACAGTCATGAAACGAGAAATGGATTCAAGAAATGGAGACGGGGTTTATGGCATGATTACGATTCCCTTCGTTATGTTGCTTCTGGCAAGTTAAAGTGCCAGCATTTCATTTATATTCACGGAAAATTAAGTTACCGCCCGCTAATATTTATTAAAAGGCCAGCGGCCTTTTAAATGTACTGTTATAAGCCATTTAAGTCAGAGTTTTACATATGAATGAGCATGGAAAAATAAACTATATTGAGTTTTCCGTAAGTGATATCCCAAGAACCAAGCAATTCTTCAGTGAGGCTTTCGGGTGGGGCTTTGAGGATTACGGGCCAGAATATTCTGCGTTTAGTAATGCAGGCCTTGATGGGGGGATATTTCAGGCAGAGAAAAGTTCTTCTACTGACAACGGTGCAGTATTGGTAGTATTTTATAGTTCAGATTTAGAGCAGACATTAGGTAATGTTAAAGAGGCCGGAGGAGCGATAGTAAAGGATATCTTTGAATTTCCAGGAGGACGACGTTTTCACTTTAACGAGCCTAGCGGTAATGAATTTGCAGTTTGGTCTGATGTCAGCTTATAACAAAGCAATGAAAAATCGCCCACAAAAAACGTGGGCTGGACTCGGTGACGCTCGCCTTTTATTGCGGCGTTACATTTCGGGAGTATCGAGAAATTAAGTATCTCTGGATAACAATCTTTGGTGTCACTTTAATTTGGTCTGGTGTAAACCCCAAAGATCAATTTACTTGGTTTCTTGAAGTTGTTCCCGTACTAATTGGTGGCGTGCTATTAGCGACAACATATAATTCGTTTAGGCTTACGACTATCTTGTATTCTTTCGTTTTATTACATTGCATAGTCTTAATGGTTGGCGGTCATTACACCTACGCTGAAGTTCCTTTGTTCGATGGGCTTTTTGGTGCAGAAAGAAACAACTACGATAAGGTAGGTCATTTCTTCCAGGGCTTTGTTCCCGCGCTTCTAGCGAGGGAAATACTTATCCGAAAAAATGTAGTAAATGGTAATGTTTGGCAGATCTTTATTGTTGTTTCAATATGCTTAGCTTTCAGTGCCTTCTATGAGCTAATAGAGTGGTGGGTTGCCCTTGCTACTGGCGAAGATGCTGAAGCGTTCTTAGGTACGCAGGGTTATATCTGGGATACGCAATCTGATATGGGGCTTGCTCTAATTGGAGCAATAAGCTCGCTAGTATTATTAACAATACCTCACAACCGCCAACTAAAAAATGTAACAAGGCCATCAATTTGACCGCCTTACGCTACGCTTCAGGCGGCAAATTATGGCGGCGTTGAATGCAATAAAAATGTTAAAGATAACCCCATTCAATGACGTTGACGAAGCACTAAAGTATGTCGATGAATTTAAAGGAAAACCGGAAGAGCTTGAGTTGGCAATTTCAGACGAGCTACAAGACCCAATCGGTATGAATATAGCTTTAATTACAGATAGAATTTTGGCCAAAGGTTGGGAGCCAGATGGGTTCAAGCAAGAAAATGGTTATCGTGTATATCTCTATAAAGATATGGAGTAGCTATGTATTTTGGGGAAGCATCTAACATGCAAATCAACTACGCGCCTTCGGCGCCGGACGCTCGTACCTCGCGGCGGTTATTTGGACGATATGTGAATTTCTAGGCTGATAGAAATGGAGATATCAAGAGTAATTATCGGATTTTTTTCCTGCTTGTTGGAATTGCGCTATTTCTGGGTGCAATTCTAGTGAGGCTTCAAATGGAAAAAGAAGTAAAGGGTGGAAGAACAATTTATTGGAATAGTTTTCTTCCATACTGGAACGAAAGTGATTTCAATGAAAGGGGTAACTCACTCAGAAAATCATACAATAAAATTTATTATGCTCTTATCGTTTATTCATTAGCATTAATAATATTCATGAAAGCGAGTGGGTAGCACATATTCACATAACAAAAACTTCAAAATGACTCGGCGCGTAAACGCGCCTCACATTTTAAGTACGCGTTAGTGCTTATCGTAGCTTTTGGTTTTTTTCCACATCATCCGCAAGCCAGACTTTGATAAGAGACTGATAAGGCATATCACGTTTGTTAGCTTCGATTTTTATACGATCCAGTAAACCTTCGGGCAAACGTAAAGATATGGTTTTGGTAGATGGCTTTAAATTTGGAAATGCTGCTAGTTTAGCTTTCCTCCAATCCAGAAATTCATTGGAATCGTGTTTTTCCCAGAAGACACGTTCCTCTGCTTCAGTTTTGAATTCAGGTAAATGTTTAGCTTTGCTCATAAATCTTTCTCTCTTTTCTGAGCATGTCTCGCGCAGAAATAATCCTTATTAACGCTCCTGATGCACGCAAGGTAAATGTAATATGCAAAAATCGCTCATCATCTGTAATACCCAAAGCATGATAACGGTTTTCTTTCTGACTATGATTGCTATCTTCCAATACCAAAATCGGTTGATCAAGGTTCAGGCCTTCGCCTAGAGCGTCTACTGTTGGTGCCATCGGCTAGTAGTTTATAATCCACTTTGGTATACTCACTATCATGGATCGGTTCTCCTACAGGGGACTTTCACTCTATAAGTTCATGTCCATGCTGGGCGTACACAAGGCCGCCAAGCATCGCCAGCAAGCTGACTGGATCTCGCTTCGCTCGGCCACTTACGGCAGTCGTTGAGGCTGAATTTACACTCTTCTAGATTCGAAAATTAATGTAAATTCAGTGTTGAAGTGAGTGGTATGGGTAGTGCAAAAGACATAGGATTACGACAAAATCATCACCTAACAAAAACTTCACATTGATTCGCCACTTCGTGGCTCACATTTTAAGTCGTTAGGACTCACATGAAAATAGTCGAATGTAACTCGACCAGAATCACGGTACCCGGGAGGCTTCCTCCCAGCAGAGGAGATTTTCACGAATGAGTCAGAAAAACCTGGAACAACTTCTACAAACTGTCGACAGCCCGGTCGATCTGTTACGGAATTCTAAAATCGGTGCCTACGTTTACCCGGTCGTCCCGACCGAATTCACCAACTGGCGCGATGAACAACGAGCCTGGCGGGAAACCTGCATCCTTTTCGATCAAACTCACCACATGGTGGATATTTTTATTGAGGGCCCCGATGCGATTAAACTCGTCTCTGATACGGCAATCAACAGCTTTGCCGATTTTCCACTCAACCGGGCCAAACAATACGTACCCTGTAGCTACGATGGGCATATTATCGGTGATGGAATTCTATTCCATCCGGCGAAAAACAAACTCATTTTTGTTGGCCGCGCACCCTGCGCCAACTGGATAGAGTTCCATGCCGCAACTGGTGGTTACGACGTCTCAATCGTCAAAGATGACCGCTCCCCCGGCAATCCGAAGGGCAACGCAGTTACCCGCATTAATTATCGCTACCAGATTCAGGGGCCAAACGCCAAACCGCTTATCGAAAAATTAAACGGTGGTCCGTATGCTGATATCAAGTTTTTCAATATGGATGTCATCAATATCGCCGGACGAAGGGTATCTGCCCTGCGTCATGGCATGGCGGGAGCGCCCGGATTGGAAATTTGGGGACCCTATGAAGAACGCGAGGAAATTCGCGAAGCTATCATCGAGGCGGGAAAAGAATTCGGCCTGCATCAGGTCGGCAACCGCGCCTACGCGACCAACACCCTCGAATCGGGCTGGATTCCTTCACCATTGCCAGCAGTATACAACGGAGAAAAAATGAAGGCTTACCGGGAGTGGTTACCGGCTACTGGCTATGAGGGTACCTGCTCACTCGGAGGCAGTCTCCATTCAGATAATGTCGAAGACTATTACCTTACGCCTTATGAGATGGGTTACGGTGCGTTTATTAAATATGACCATGACTTCATTGGAAGAGAAGCACTGCAGAAAATGGATGGGACCACGCAACGCAGGAAGGTTACCCTCGAATGGAACAACGAAGATGTAATTAAGGCCTTCAGCTCGTTATTCGAAGAAGGTGAACCTTATAAGTATTTCGATCTGCCTTTATCGAATTACGCATCGGCCTCATACGATAAGGTGCTGAACGCTGGTAAAACCGTCGGCATTTCGATGTTTAGCGGATACAGTTATAACGAACGCTCGATGTTATCGCTTGGAACCGTCGATCCAGCAATCGAAATCGGTTCCGAAGTTAAACTGGTATGGGGCGAAGAAGGCGGCGGATCACAGAAAACCACGGTCGAGCGCCACAGGCAAATTGAGATACGCGCGATTGTCAGCCCGGTACCCTACTCCAAAACCGCGCGAGAAGAATATGCGGATAGTTGGCGTAATAGATAGTAACGAGCAGGTAGCCAAAATAAGCGGCGCTTAATCAAATCGGGCAAAGGATAGCCGTCCTCCTTGAGAATCAAAGATCAATTTACAACTTCCAGTCAGGCGATTTTTGATCAATCAATCTTAGTAAGGCAGGCCATTCAGGGTGACGAACTTTGGCCCCAGCCTGCGCCTGGCCGCCTTCAAACTGCTCTCGGGTTTTGGCCATTACAGATTCACCGATGAAATTCAGTTGACCCGCCGCCATCGCGTGCAGTTGTACTTCGGCATTGCGAATAAAAGCCTGGTGCCGCACGAAGGCCCAGGTGCAGTTTGATCCAGCGGTGATCAGACCGTGGTTTTTAAGCACCAGAGTATGGTTTTGCTTGCCCAGGGCCGCGGTAATGGCATGCTCTTCGCTGTCGTCGAGGACGATGCCACCGAAATCATGGTAACCAACTCGCTCGAAAAACTGACAGCCTTCCTGGGTGACAGGAACCACCGGATGATCCAGCGCGCACAGTGACTGGGAAATAGCTTCATGGGTGTGGATCACGCAATGCAGATCATCCGGGCGCGCTTTGTGAATGGTCGAATGAATCAGGTAACCGGCTACATTAACCGGCCAGTCGCTATCACTTTGTTTATTGCCATCAATATCGATTTTTATTAAATCACTGGCACAGATTTCATCATAGCGCATGCCAAACGGATTGATTAACAGGTGGTCGGTATCAGGGATGCGACAGCTAATATGGTTATACACCACACTGGTCCAGCCGTAGTAATCGACCAGCCGATAACAGGCCGCCAGATCTAGTCGCGTCTGCCATTCGACATCGCTCATACCAGCTGGGTTGGCGGGCAATTCGATTTCAAAAGACTCTGGCCTCATGACATAACTCCTCGGTATAACAATTCAATAATCATTTTAATGCACTGGTTCCTTTGACCAGAACTCGCCTGATACCTGTCGTAATTTAATCAACCTTGCCATCATCGCATTTAACGGAGCGGCCAGACCATGCTGCTGCGCTGTCTGGGCGATATAACCATTCAATGCGTCGATTTCAGTCATTCGATTATGATTCAGATCCTGCAACATCGAAGGTTTGTGCCAGGTATGATTCGCACAGGCATAGTCAATCAACTGATGCACCTTGTCTGCATCTACGTCTATACCGCTATGGCTTGCGACCGCCAGTGTTTCATCGGCTATTTCGTGCGCCAGCGTATTACCATCGGCATACGCCTGTAACAGACCCGGGGAGCCATTAGTGAGCGCGCATAAGGCATTCATCGAGACATTGAAGCAGGCCTTTTGCCAGATAAAGCGTTGCACATCAGCGGTGACGGTGCAAACAATACCGGCTTTATTAAAATTCTCACCAATGGCGTCCACCAACTCACTGGCTTGCCCGTTAGCGTGATACAGCCATGTCTCGGCAGGCTCTGATGACGCCACTTCACCGGCTCGAATAAACTCGGCTGGCATCATTGTTACACCTTCAATGGTTCGCTCCAGACCGACCCAGTTGGCGACACGCTCGCCATTACCGAGACCATTTTGCAAGGTTACAACGTGCGCCTGTTTAAGGCTGTCAGGTAGTTGCTCAAACGCGGCATCTATCTGGTAGGATTTGTTGAAAATGATCACCACGTCGGCGGAGTGCGCCTGATCAACCGTACAGGCTGGTATGTCGATATTGTGCGATTGGCCATCAATTTTCGCCAGTAGGCCATTTTTTCGAATCGCCTCGCTATGCTCGGGCGAACGGTTGAGTAATTCGACTTCGTAGCCGCCCAGATGCAATCGCGCTCCGAACACCGAACCCATCGCACCTGCACCCAGTACCGAATAGCGAATACCCATCAATTCACCTTATCCAGAAAGAAATCGGGGTAACCATAAGGTTATAACCGGAAACGAAACCAGCAACACTACGCGTACCAGTTCCGCACCGAAGAAAGGTAACACGCCGATAAAGGTTTCCCGCATTGGTACATCTTTGGCCATCGCACTGATAACAAAAACATTCATCCCCACCGGCGGCGTGATCAGCCCCAACTCAACCACTATAAGCGCTAAAATGCCAAACCAGATTTTTAATTCTTCTTCCGTCAGACCAAAGTCCAGCTCAGACACGACCGGCCAGAAGAAAGGGATAACCAGCAGAATCATCGATAGAGAATCCATCAGACAACCAAGAATAATCAGTGCCACCAGCAATAACACCAGTATCACCATCGGCGTCAGGCCGGAGTTGGCAATGGCTTCTGCGGCAGCCTGGGGTACGCCTCCGCGCGACATAAAGATCTTTAACATCTCCGCGCCGAGTAGAATCAAATACACCATACCGGTAGTTTTAGCCGTGTCATATAACGAAACCTTGATTTCCTGCAGGCGAATCGTGCCCTTGATAAAGCCATAGGCGCTAACTAGAAACACACCGATTGCAGCTGCTGGTGTGGGGTTATACAAACCAAAGTAAATGCCACCGATGACTGCACCGAAAATCAGCATAACCGGCAGTACGCCAAACGTCGCGGTCCAGAATTCGTGCCGATTAATGGCTTCGCGAGCGGGCCCGGCGTCCGGGTTGAAACGTACATAGATGGCGATGGTAATGAGGAAAAAGATGACCGCGATAGCACCTGGAATGAAAGCGGCCATGAACATGGTAACAATGTTGGCTTCTACCAATATCGCATAAATAACCAATACGATGGAAGGTGGTATTAGAATCCCCAGTACGCCTCCAGCGGCCAGGGTACCGGTGGCCAATGAACCTTTATAATTGTAACGTTCGAATTCCGGCAGAGCCACCTTACCCATCGTAGACGCTGTCGCCAACGATGAACCGCAAACAGAACCGAATCCGGCACAGGCCAGAATTGCCGACATCGCCACACCACCTCTGGCCCATCCAATCCAGGCATTGGCAGCACGAAATAATTCTTTCGACAATCCAGCCTGCGAGGCAATATTGCCCATCAGCACAAACATCGGTACTACCGACAGGTCATAAATGGAAAACTGAATATAAGCCAGATCCTTCAGCTGAGACATAAAGATAGCGGGACCATTGAGTAAGGTCACACCGATTCCGCCGACCAGGATCATCGAATAGGCAACGGGAACGCGGATGGCAATCAGTGCGATCAGGCAGCCCAGGCCTGTCAGGCCCACCATCATTTCATATCCCATGTATTACGGCCCTTAAATTTCTGTCAGCGGAGAATTGCTACTGCCCAGTGGATAGCGCAGGGTAATTAATGAAGCGATTAACAATAAAAACAATGAAAACAAGGTCGGAACAAAAGCATACCAGAGTGGAATCTGCAGAATCGTCGTGAGTTCGAGATAGGTCTGGTAATCCAGCATCCCTGCATAGGTACGCCAGATCAGTAGCGCACTGAAAATCAGTGCAATTAAAGACCCTAATCGGTTTAGGTTGCGCACCGTAGCCGGACCCGCCCCGGCAGTGAAGATATCGGCGGAAACATTGGAAAAGGTCAACTGGCAATAGGGTAGAAAGGTAAAAGCCGCCACGGCGACGCCCATTTGCGTCAGTTCAAAATCTCCTGGAAACGGCTTTGAGATGAGAAACCCGGCCATAGCACTATAGGTGGTCATCAACACCACCGCCAACAATAGAAATCCACCGAGCAATGCCCATGCTTTTATTAAAGTTAGCAGGAGATCAAGCCACCTGCTATAAGCGAACATTACATTCTATCCAGATCGATAGCAGCTACTGACTATATTTCGCTATCAGCTTGCGGGCTTTCGCTACCAACGCCTTACCGTCTATACCCTGATCGACAACTTCGTTCACCCAACGGTCAACTACTGGTTCCAGCACCTTCCTGAAGGCTTCGGTTTCCTGTTCTGACAGGACGATATGGGTGTTGCCTGCTTTGACAGCCAGACCGATACCAAAATCATCCGACTTTGACCAGATATTCCCGACTTCTCTCACCCAGGCTTCATCAGATGCATCCATAAAGATTTTCTGGATGTCTTTCGGAAGGCTGTTCCACCTGCCTCCATTCATCGAAACCTGGAATGTGGTAGTACCAAAGCGGGTTTTATTGGCCCCTTCGATCTGGTATTGAGTCAAATCCTGCAACTTCAGAGGCGGAATGATTTCGAACGGGATGAGTGCGCCGTCGACCACTTTTTTCGATAGCGCCTGCGGCAGGGCAGGAACCGGCATAGCGGTCGGAGCGGCATTCATCGCTTCTATCGCCCAGGCACCAGTGCGGGTCGGGATACGCAATTTAGTACCAGCCAGATCGGACGGTTTGTGAACTGGCTTGTCGACCATATGGATAGCCTGCCCCTGATGCACGTGTAGAAACATCACCTTTAAGCCAGTATATTCCTCAGCTAAATCTTCTTCGAACATTTCACGCATGGCGAGGTTAGTCGCCGTTGGGTTGTTGGTGTGGATAAAAGGTAGCTCAAAAACTTCGGTGCGAGGGAACAGTCCAGGCGTGTAGCCATTTACCGTCCAGATCAGATCGACCACGCCATCGCGTACCTGCCGTATCAGTTGTGGTGGCTTACCACCCAGAGACATCGCTGGATAGATATCAATTTTGACGCGCCCATTGGAGGCTTCCTCGATTTTCTTTGCCCAGGGCACCAGCATTTTGCTATGCGCGGGTGCTTTGGGGCCGAGCAAATGATGTAGTTTCAGATTGTATTCCGCAGCCATTAAACTGCCAGACAACATAATTACCGACATAGCCAGTAAAAATGCTGTGATAGTTGGTTTAAGTTTCATGTTTTCTCCTCCTAAATAATTATAAAAAATCTATGCATTCACCACCTGGCTTCAGCATAGTATCAGGTTCAGTCAGCAGAATTCAGGCTCTGCTCCAGACGATTCAGTGTGTTCATCGCCGGGAAACATTGCGCAACACTACCATTGGGTTCACGACCTTCACGAATCGCATCAAAAAACTCGCGATCCTGTAATTCAATACCATTCATCGATACCGTAACAGCACTTAGGTCGATTTGATTTCCATTGCCATCAAACAGATCATCATAATTGGCCAGATAAGTCCCATTATCACAAACATAACGGAAAAAGGTACCAAATGGACCTTCATTATTAAAAGATAGTGACAGAGTACAGATTGCACCAGAGGTCACCTTCATGCCAATACTCATATCCATCGCGATTCCCAGATCAGCATGGATCGGACCTTGCATCGCCTGAACCTGACTGGCCTCTTCACCAGTCTGATACTGGAATAAGTCTACAGTATGGCAGGCATGGTGCCACAACAAATGATCGGTCCATGAACGCGGATCACCTTTCGCATTTGTGTTCGAGCGGCGGAAGAAATAAGTCTGAACATCCATTTGCTGAATTTTAAGCTCGCCTGCTTTAATTTTGCCATGAATCCATTGATGACTGGGATTAAAACGGCGTGTATGCCCGGCCATGGCAACCAGCCCGGTTTGCTTCTGCACTTCCACCAGACGCTTCGAATCTTCGAGATTATCGGCCATGGGTATTTCAACCATCACATGCTTTCCCGCCTGTAGACACTGAATCGCCTGGGCCGCATGCATTTGCGTCGGGGTCGCCAATATCACTGCGTCGACATCTTCGCGCATCAGGCTTTCAGCCAAATCCGTACTGAAGTGAGGGATACCGCGTTCTACGGCAAAAGCCTTCATTTTCTCAGCATTGGTGCCTACTACTGAAGTCACTACTACACTGTCGATACAGCTGATCGCATCGAGATGTTTCATTCCAAAAGCACCGGCGGCTCCAGCCACACATACTCTCATGCTTTAAATTTCCTCATTGATTTTCGAACCATGGTCTTTATATGCTATAAAATACTACAACAAATTCAGGCCTGCTAAACCTAACATTCGAGACCGCCTAAGGAAAATTGAATAATGGTTTATGTTATTCATTATTGTAATAGCGTTTTAAATTTCCAATCACTACAGCGCCTTCGGCTGCGGCGCATTTTTACGCAGTATATTAATAAACGAAAGCTGTTTATTGGTGGGTTCCCAGCTTTTTCTACTGGTAATACCTATGGGTCGAATCGAGTAGCTCAGGTCATAAGCAACGGTTGCCAGAGTTCCCGTATCTAATTCGAGCTGCATCTGATATTCGGAAATTAACGCCAGCCTATCGCTGCCCTGCAACAGAGACCGTATCAGAATCATTGAACTTGCCTCTATCAATCTTTCGGGCACGGCCATGCCCACATCTACGAATATGGCTTCAAAGACTGCGCGCGTAGGGGCGCCACTTCTGGGCACTACCCAGGAGCTGGCCGCCAACACTTCAAGCGTTATATGCTCGCTGGAACAAAGCGGATGATCGTGTCGAGCGACAATGGCAATCTGTGAGCTAAACAATTCCTCCTGAACGACATCATTGCTCGGCATCGGAAACCGTAATGCACCAATCAACAGATCAATTTCGCCATGACGAAGGTGATACAGCAGGTCGTCGTATGGGCCATCGACGATGCTGAAATTAAAATCCGGATGCTGACTGGTAAATTCAATGATTGCCATCGGCAATAAGGAAGTTCGCGCTAAAGGCATGCTGCCTATGACAATACGCCCAATTTCGCGGCTATGTAATGAGTTAATCTCTTCCCATCCCTGCGCTATCTCGGCAAAGGCCAGCCTGGTTTCGCGGGCTAGAAAACGTGCGGCTTTACTAGCGCTAATGCCGATACTTGTTTTTTCGAATAGAACAATTTCCAGCAAGCTCTCCAACTCGCGAGCAGCGCGATGCAAAGAGGATTGCGAAACACCTAAATTGCGACTGGCAATGCTAAAATTATGCGCTTCAGATACAGCAATTAGCGAACGCAATTGGGTCGTCGTCAACGACTGCAATAGTTGAGATGGTCGAACCCGTCCCTTACCGCCACCAATACGTACGGCACCTCGAATGCCGTTAAGCAGGATATCCAGCGCCCGACCAACACGGAAGGCAAAGGCATTTCCAGATTTGGTCGCATACATACCATCACTGCGACGCTCGAACAGTGTGGTCTGCAGGTTATTTTCAAGCTTGGCAATGGCCTGAGTAATTGCGGGTTGGGAAAGAAAGGCTTTGTCGGAGGCCTTACTAATACTTCTCGACTCTACTACACCGAGAAATACACGCAAGTGCCTGATATTGAGAGTTTTAAACATGATAATCAGTCCACTTTAGAACTGCGATAAATCGACCTATCTCAAAAACTAATACTAATACAGAATAATTGGAATTGTAACCAGCCCTTCGAGTATCGATACTATAGCAACAGCTATGCCGCTAAATCAGGCATTAGCCCGGAGATTTCATAAATCTGCGCGAAAATCGCGCAGAATATTGATTCCACAAGGAAATATCCGAAGAAGTCTCGTATCAATGATTCCGAGCGACTGAGGAACTATTTCTTGTGGAATCAATAGGCAAGTGCGATTGCGCATGATTTATGAATTTTCCGGGTTAGATTTACATTTTTTTTTATGGGTGATCGGGAATCTACAATAGATTCCTGATCACTTATTTCGGATTTTTGAGGAAAAGTTGAAAGTGCAATGCCTGCCTGAGAATT
>CAXMRQ010000174.1:0-4145 GCA_964196115.1 uncultured Gammaproteobacteria bacterium | reverse complement strand
CGGCGGTGTAAAATAAATGCGTCGAGGATCTGCTTCAGATTGAGCAGGCGCGGCTGGTTATTCACCAGCGCCACCATATTGATGCCAAACACGTTTTGCATCTGCGTCTGTTTGTACAGGTTATTCAAAATGACGTCGGCGATTTCGCCACGACGCAACTCGATCACCATGCGCATACCATCCTTGTCCGACTCGTCGCGTAGACCGGTAATACCTTCGAGACGTTTTTCTTTTACCAGTTCGGCAATTTTCTCAAGCAGACGCGCCTTATTTACCTGGTAGGGTAATTCGGTGACGATGATGCTCTGACGCCCGCCCTTATCTTCTTCATAATGCGTTCTAGCGCGCAAATAAATTTTACCTTTGCCGCCACGATAAGCCTCTCGTATACCGCGTGCACCATTGATAAATCCAGCGGTGGGAAAATCCGGCCCGGGAATACACTCCATCAGGTTCTCGATGGTAGAATCTGGTTGCTCGATTAATAACAGACAGGCGTCTACCACTTCGGACAGATTGTGCGGTGGTATATTGGTCGCCATACCAACCGCAATACCCGAAGATCCGTTGATTAATAAATTAGGCGTGCGTGTCGGCATTACAGCCGGTTCATATTCGGATTCATCGTAATTGGGCAGGAAGTTGACCGTTTCCTTGTCGAGGTCGGCGAGCAACTCGTGGGCTATTTTTGACATCCGCACTTCGGTATAACGCATCGCTGCCGGCGAGTCACCATCAACCGAACCGAAGTTACCCTGACCGTCGATTAGCATGTGCCGCATTGAAAACGGCTGCGCCATACGCACTATGGTGTCGTATACCGCAGTATCACCGTGAGGGTGATATTTACCAATTACATCGCCGACCACGCGCGCGGATTTTTTATAGGGTTTATTGAAATCGTTACCGAGCACACTCATCGCGAACAATACGCGTCGATGTACCGGTTTCAGGCCATCCCTGACATCGGGCAAGGCACGCCCGACGATAACGCTCATAGCGTATTCGAGATACGATTGACGCATCTCGTCTTCCAGATTTACAGGAATAATTTCCTTGGCAATATCAGCCATAAAAATCGTTACTCACGAGTTAATTTTGACGTAGGATTGATTGAATTCGAATCTGCGCGATTTTAACATAAACCCAAGGGTTATCACTACTGGTTAAAATGTCTTCTCAGAATTAATTTAAGGAAGAATCAGGCATTTATCGCGAATAATCGGTTATCGCTCCGATAAGCTTCGCAGGTCACCTGATTCCACACTACAAATGCTGCTTTTTTAATTTAATTTGCAGCCTGCTGTAATTCTTGTAAGGTTCGCCCATGAATAATAAATACCAGATTTTAAAACCCAGATGGCTAGTCACGGTTAACCCCGCGTTTGAGGTTTTATGCGACTACGCGGTAGTCCTCAAAGGTAACCGTATCGACGACTTACTGCCTGTTAGCGAGTTACAGCAACAGGAACAATATCGTGATGCCGAAATCGTTGAATTGACCGACCACGTGTTAATGCCCGGGCTGATAAACAGCCATACCCATGCGTCGATGAGCCTGTTCCGCGGCATTGCCGACGATTTACCTCTTATGGACTGGCTCAATCATCATATCTGGCCGGCCGAAAGCCGATGGGTGAATGCTGAGTTTATCGCCGATGGCTTTCATCTTACCGCCGCAGAAATGATTCGTTCGGGCACCACCTGCTTCAATGATATGTACTTTTTCCCCGATGTTGTCGCCCGCGAGGCGCAAAGTTTAGGCCTGCGTGCCGTAGTTGGCCTGATCGTACTCGACTTTCCGAGCGTATGGGCAAAAGACGCCGATGATTATTTGCACAAGGCACTCGCCGTTCACGATGAAATTAAGGAGTTTCCATTGGTCAGTAGTTGCTTTGCACCGCATGCGCCGTATACCGTTTCGGATGAACCGCTAAAAAAGATTGCCATGTACAGTAACGAACTCGACCTGCCGGTACACATGCATGTGCATGAAACTGCATTTGAAGTCGCTGAGGCAGAAAAGAATTCGGGTATGCGCCCACTCGAACGGCTCGATCAGTTAAACCTGCTGAATCCAAATTTGATCGCGGTGCATATGACCGAACTCAACGAATTTGAAATCGATCGCCTCAGCGAAACCGGCGTGCACGTGTCGCATTGCCCGCAATCGAATTTAAAACTGGCGAGCGGCACCTGCCCGGTTGCCCAGTTGCAGGAACGGGGCATTAACGTTTGCCTCGGCACTGACGGCGCGGCCAGCAACAATGACCACGACCTGTTCGCAGAAATGAAATCCGCCGCACTACTGGCAAAAGGCTACAGTGGCAATGCGAAAGCCTGCGATGCAAAAGAAACCATAAAAATGGCCACCATTAATAGCGCGAGAGCCCTGGGGCTAGGCGATTCAATCGGATCAGTCGAGGTCGGCAAACAGGCAGACCTGATTGCTGTCAACCTGTCTCATCTCAATACACAGCCGGTGTATGATCCGGTAGCACAACTGGTTTATGCCGTTAACAGTCAACAGGTATCGCACGTCTGGATCGCCGGTGACATTCAAGTAAGCGACTACCGCTTATCTAATCTCGATGAAAATGCGATAATGGCAAAGGCTCAATCCTGGGCAGACAAAGTGAGCAAAACACAATGAGTCATGTCAACGTCGATCCGATTGAAATAGAGAAATTTCAGTCCATTGCCAGTCGCTGGTGGGACCCGCAAAGCGAATTTAAACCGCTACACGAAATCAACCCGCTACGCGTCGGCTACATAGAAGACCGCAGTGGCCCACTGAAGGGTAAAAATATCCTCGATATCGGTTGCGGTGGCGGCATTCTGACCGAGGCCATGGCGCTCAAAGGCGCCACAGTGACCGGCATCGACATGGCTGAGATGTCACTCAAGGTGGCGAAAATGCATTTGCATGAATCAAAGCTCGATATTGACTATCAAAAAATCACCGCAGAAGAATTCGCCGAACAACATGCCGGTGAGTTTGATATCGTCACCTGCCTGGAAATGCTCGAGCATGTCCCAGACCCCGCTTCGATTGTTAGCGCTGCGGCAAGCCTGCTGAAACCCGACGGACAATTATTTTTCTCCACCATTAATCGCAATCCGAAAGCCTTTGTTTTGGCAATTGTCGGTGCCGAATATGTTTTGAACCTGCTCCCCAAAGGCACTCACGAATATAAAAAGTTTATCAAACCATCCGAACTGGCTTCGGCGGTTCGGGCGAATCAGATGGAAGTTGTTGATGTCACCGGCATGACCTATAACCCACTGACAAAAAACTACAGGCTGGGTCGCGATGTTGATGTCAATTACCTGATGCATTGTGTCCAACAATGATCGAAGCGGTTCTGTTTGACCTCGATGGCACGCTCATCGATACCGCCCCTGATATGGGCGGGGCGTTAAATAATTTACTCATCGAAGAGAACCTGTCACCGATTCCACTGGACATTATCCGCCCCTATGTTTCGCAGGGTGGACTGGTGCTCACCCGATTGGGGTTTTCCGAACAGGTAGACGAAGCTGAAATCGAACCCTTGCGACTACGTTTCCTCGATCATTATCGCGCCATTGTCGCTGATGAATCAGTTTTATTTGACAACTTTGAACAGGTACTAAAAAAACTCGAAGATCGGAACATGCCCTGGGGCATCGTCACCAACAAACCCGAATGGTTAACCACGCCGTTGCTGGAGCAAATGTCTCTCGATAAACGCGCAGCAGTGGTAATCTGTGGTGACAGCCTGGAACATCGCAAACCACACCCGTTACCGCTGATTGTTGCGGCCGAAACCATCGGTGCTGCCCGTGAAAGCTGTATTTATATCGGCGATGACAAACGTGATATAGACGCCGGAAAAGCAGCTAATATGAAAACACTAATAGCAGCCTGGGGTTATATCAAACCCGAAACTAATCTCGACGAATGGCAGGCAGAAGGCATCGTCGAACGTCCTTTAGATCTATTATCGCACCCTTTTATCAATTAACCCGGAAAATTCATAAATCATGCACAATCTCGCTTGCCTATTGATTCCACAAGAAATAGTTCCTCAGTCGCTGGTACTCCTTCGATGATATATCTTAGGATGCAGAGTGTCCCAAATTGGCCAAGGCAAGGCGCAGTC
>CAXMRQ010000173.1:0-11709 GCA_964196115.1 uncultured Gammaproteobacteria bacterium | reverse complement strand
GCGATATGCGTGCCAGTGCGGCTTATCGCCAACAGGTAGCGGCTAATATGCTTTATCGGTTTTATCTCGAAACCAGATCGCAGGATGCGTTGGTTGCCGAAGCGGTTAATGTGTTCGCGGTGCAGGTCTGATGGAAAATCCCGCAACAATCAAAGCACGCGAAATGGCGCCGGGTAAATCGGATCCACACGAATCCGCTGAATTGCACGTCAGCGGCGAGGCGACTTATGTCGACGATATCCCGGAACTCGCCGGAACACGCTACGTTGCGCTCGGCTTGAGCCAACGAGCCCACGCACACATCAAAAGTATCAGCTTCGATGCAGTGAAATCTTCGCCTGGCGTAGTAGCCGTTTTGAGCGTCGACGATATTCCGGGCGTCAACGACTGTGGCCCGATTATCCACGACGATCCGATTTTTGCCGATGGGCTGGTGCAATACATCGGTCAACCCATTTTTGCAGTGGTCGCAACTTCAGTGATTGCAGCCCGTAAGGCGGTTGCTAAAGTGGTAATCGAATACGAAGACTTACCAGCGATCATCGATGTGCGCGAAGCAAAGCGACAGGAATCGTGGGTGTTGCCTCCCGCACGCTTACGTCGTGGAGATGCGCAGGCAGCGTTGGCAAAATCAGCGCGGCGTATGAAAGGTGAAATATCGGTCGGTGGCCAGGAACAGTTTTATCTCGAAGGCCAGATTTCGTACGTAGCGCCCAGAGAAGACGGATGCATTCATCTGTGGTGTTCAACTCAGCACCCAACCGAAATGCAGCATGTCGTGGCCCATGCGCTGGGACTGGACTTAAATCAGGTAGTAGTTGAGATGCGTCGCATGGGCGGCGGCTTTGGCGGCAAGGAATCGCAATCGGCGATCTTCGCCTGTATCGCCTCGATAGCGGCCCATCGCCTGAAATGCCCGGTTAAGATACGCCTCGACCGTGACGACGACATGATGGTTACCGGAAAACGTCATGGTTTTCACTATGAATACGAAGTTGGATACGATGATGATGGTTTATTAGAGTCGGTCAATATTGAAATGGCCGCGCAGTCGGGATTTTCCGCCGACCTAACCGGGCCGGTGGTAACACGCGCGGTATGCCATCTGGATAATGCCTATTATATTAATGATGTTGCGATCGACGCGTTTAGCGCAAAAACAAACTCTCAGTCGAACACAGCGTTTCGTGGTTTTGGCGGGCCGCAGGGCGCGATCGCAATCGAGTACATAATCGACAACATTGCGCGCAAGCTCGGCAAGGATTCGCTTGAAGTACGTAAACTCAATTTTTACGGCAAAGACGAGCGCAATACCACGCCTTACGGCCAACTCATCGAAGACAATGTGATACATGAGCTAGTCGGGCAACTCGAATCCAGTAGCGATTACTGGGCGCGTAGAAAGGTAGTGGAAAAATTTAATTCCGAAAACACCATACTACGCAAAGGACTGGCGCTAACCCCGGTGAAGTTTGGAATCTCGTTTAATGTGGTTCATTTCAACCAGGCCGGTGCGCTGGTGCATCTCTATACCGATGGTACGGCGTTAGTGAATCACGGTGGTACCGAAATGGGTCAGGGTCTGCATACCAAAGTGGCACAGGTAGTCGCGCTCGAACTTGGAATCGATGTTAAAAGTGTTCGAGCCACTGCGACCGATACCAGCAAGGTTCCCAATACCTCGGCAACCGCAGCTTCGACCGGTGCCGATTTAAATGCCAAAGCGGCGCAGAATGCGGCGCGTCGAATCCGCGACCGACTCGCAGTTTTCACTGCCGAACAACTCGGCGGCGAGGCCAGCGAAGTCTCATTTGCAGATGGACAGGTATCGAGTGGTGATAAGTCGCTGCCTTTTTCTGAGCTGGTTAATCTGGCTTACCAGTCGCGGGTACAGCTCTGGTCGGATGGCTTTTACAAAACACCGGGACTGCATTGGGATCCTAAGACCTTGCAGGGCAGACCTTTTTATTATTTTGCCTATGGTGCGGCCGTGTCCGAAGTGGTGGTAGACACGCTAAGCGGCGAATTTAAATTACTGCGCGCTGATTTGTTGCACGATGCAGGTAACTCGATCAATCCCGCAATCGACATCGGTCAGGTGGAAGGCGGATTTATTCAGGGCATGGGCTGGCTTACCAGCGAAGAACTGGTGTGGGACGCGAATGGTCGATTAACCACGCACGCGCCATCGACTTATAAAATTCCGACCATTACCGACTGCCCCGAACAGTTTAATACCGAGCTGTTCAAGAACCACAACGTCGAAGATACCATCTTGCGTTCTAAAGCTGCGGGTGAACCCCCATTGTTATTACCGTTTTCGGTATTTTTTGCGATTCGTGACGCGATTGCGAGTGTGGGCGAAAATAAGCTCAACCCACCGCTACGTGCACCCGCGACACCCGAAGCCATTCTGGATGCCATTACTGCGGTTCGTGAAGGCCGGGAAAGCGCATGATGAACTGGGTGCAGACCTTGCAACGCTTACAGCAGCAACAGATTCCTGCGGTTATGGTGACGGTGGCGTCAACTATCGGCTCAACCCCGCGTGAGCCGGGTGCAAAGATGATAGTTACATCAGATCAAATATACGGCACCATCGGCGGTGGTAACCTCGAACATCGGGCCTGCGCTATCGCGCGCTCACAGTTGGACTCAGTCGAATCCAGCCAGTTAAAAAGATTTCCCCTCGGAGCTGGCCTTGGTCAGTGTTGCGGTGGTTTGGTGAATTTAATGTTCGAGCCGGTACTGCAATCAAGCAATTGGGTCGCGTCAGCAGCCCGGCTACAGGCGCAGGGAGAGGATTGGGTGCGCGTGGTGGCGACAAAATCAAAGGGAAGTGATGAGGATTCGGAGCAGTTGATGTTTGCTACCGACCAGCTAGATCTTGAACCAGGTCATTCAGTTGAAAAGCTAGAATTAATTGAGGCGGCAATATTGATGCTGCAAAGTTCTGAGAAAACTGCGTTGCATCAGGTCGGCGAGCGGTCGGGTTGTTTCTTTTTCGATGTCACCAGAAAACCTGATTTCCATCTGGTTTTGTTCGGCGCCGGGCATGTTGGTCGCGCAATTGTTAATATCCTGCGCGATTTGCCGGTTCAGATTAGCTGGGTGGATAACCGCGATCATCAGTTTCCTACAGAGATTCCCGACAATGTTGAATCTTTGTGCACCGATAGTCCCGAGGCCGAAGTTGATGCCGCAGCTGCCGGTAGCTATTTCCTGGTGATGACCCACGATCACTCGCTGGATCAAAGTCTCGCCGAACAAATTCTTAAACGTGATGACTTTGCTTATTTCGGTTTAATCGGTTCGGCGTCAAAAAGGCGCATGTTTGAAACGCGTATGCATCGCCGCGGAATCGAAAAGCATCGGTTCGAACATATGGTTTGCCCTATCGGTGTCGATGGAATCGATAGTAAACAACCGGCGGCAATCGCAATTTCAGTTGCCGCTGAATTGATGCAGGTATACGATCAGGCCCTGGCCAGTCATAAAAACAATATTAAAGAACGCGATACCTTGAGGAGGGTTCCATGACATCCACTACGGGTGCAGACATTATCGATTCAGAACAGGAGATCAGACTCGAACTTAATGGTATTACCAAGATTTATCCCTCGGTAATTGCCAACGAAGACGTCAACCTGAAAGTAAGACGTGGGGAAATCCACGCGGTTCTGGGTGAAAATGGTGCGGGTAAGAGCACCCTGATGAAGATGATTTACGGCGTAGTAAAGCCTGACGTCGGTGAAATGAAGTGGCAAGGTGAGACGGTTCATGTCGAAAACCCGGCTTATGCGCGAAATCTCGGAATCGGCATGGTATTTCAGCACTTTTCATTGTTCGAGACGCTAACTGTCGTTGAAAATGTCGCGTTGGCTTTACCCGGGAATCCTGATTTAAAAGAACTTGCCATCCAGATCACCGAGGTTTCGAATAAGTACGGGTTGCCGGTAGATCCGGAGCGCCTGGTGCACGCATTGTCAGTTGGTGAGCGTCAACGTGTCGAGATTATCCGCTGCCTGTTGCAGAATCCTAAACTGTTGATCATGGATGAACCCACTTCGGTATTAACCCCGCAAGCGGTGCGCAAGTTATTCGATACGCTACGCCAGCTCGCCGATGAAGGCTGCAGCATTCTCTATATCAGCCACAAGCTGGACGAAATTCAGGAACTGTGCCATGTCGCCACCGTGCTACGTAATGGTAAGGTTACCGGAGACTGCATTCCTTCCGAAGAAACGCCGCAGTCGATGGCGAGCCTGATGATCGGCAGGGAGCTCCCGGTGTGCGAGCACGAAGCGCCGACCGAACTCGGCGAAGTGCGCCTACGCCTGAACGGCTTAACGGTCGAGTCGGAAGATCCGTTTGGTACCAGTTTAAAAGATATCGAGCTGGAAATTAATTCGGGTGAAATATTCGGCATCGCCGGTGTCTCCGGTAACGGTCAGCAGGAATTGCTTTACGCCCTGTCCGGTGAAGAACCGTTAAAGCAAAATGAATCAATCGTTATCTGCGGCGAAGCAGCGGGGCGGAAATTGCCCGATGCGAGGCGCGTTCTTGGAATGGGGTTTGTTCCTGAGGAGCGTCTCGGTCGCGGTGCGGTACCTCGCATGTCCCTGTCTGAAAATGCACTACTCACTGCACATAGGCGCGGAATGCTGAACAGGGGCATGATTCAGTTCACACCGATGAATGATTTCGCGAAAAATTGCATCGAGAAATTTAACGTTAAATGCGGTGGTGAGAAGGCCCCGGCAAATTCGCTATCCGGCGGTAATTTGCAGAAATTTATCATGGGCCGGGAAATTTTACAGTCGCCGAAATTACTCGTTGCGGCTCAACCAACCTGGGGTGTCGATGTAGGGGCGGCGGCGTTTATTCGTCAGCAGTTGATCGACCTGCGTAACGAAGGCGCTGCCATTCTGGTGATATCCGAAGAACTGGAAGAACTATTTGAAATTTGTGACCGAATAGCGGTCATCGCCAATGGCAAACTATCCCCGGCGAAAAAGCTCGCAGATACCAATATCGACGAAATCGGTATGTGGATGAGTGGAATGTGGCCTGATTCTACAAGTGGCGGGGTACAGGCCAATGCTTAGACTCGAACGACGTGCCGAGGCTTCGGCGTTGATGTCTTATCTGTCACCGGTACTGGCGATCGTATTGATGCTGATCGGGGGACTGATATTGTTTTCAGCGCTGGGTAAGGATCCTGTTGAAGGTTTCCGCATATTTTTTATCAGCCCGTTGAGCGATATTTACGGGGTGTCGGAATTGTTTCTCAAAGCCACGCCGTTGATGCTGGTTGCGATTGGCCTGGCGGTTGGCTTTCGCGCTAATGTGTGGAATATCGGTGCTGAAGGGCAGTACATCATGGGGGGTGTAGCGGCGAGCGCGGTGGCTTTGTATTTCTACGAATCCGAAGGCCCGCATATCCTCATCCTGATGGTTATCGCAGGTGGTATTGGTGGTATGTTGTGGGCATCGATTCCGGCGTTTTTAAAGACGCGGTTTAATACCAATGAAATTCTGGTTTCACTGATGCTGGTGTACGTTGCGCAGTTGGCGGTTTCCTGGCTGGTGCACGGCCCGATGATGGATCCAGACGGCTTTAATTTTCCGCAATCGCGTATGTTTGAAGATTCTGCATTGCTGCCGATGTTGATCGAAGGCACGCGACTCAATGCTGCATTTTTGTTCGCGCTCTCGGCTCTGGTGGTCGGTTATATTTTCATGTATCGCAGCTTTTTCGGCTTCCAGATGCAGGTTGGGGGGTTTGCCGCTAATGCCGCGCGTTACGCCGGCTTCTCGGCCAAACGCATGGTCTGGGTCGGTCTGCTGGCAGGCGGTGGTATGGCGGGTATGGCGGGTATGGCGGAAGTAGCGGGGCCGATGGGCCAGATCACCGAGCATGTTTCGAACAACTACGGTTTTGCGGCGATCATCGTTGCGTTTGTCGCGCGTCTGAATCCGATTGGTATTTTTTTCGCCAGCCTGTTGATGGCGCTGCTTTATCTCGGTGGTGAACAGGCGCAGCAGTACATGAATTTACCGTCTTCGATATCGAACGTATTTCAGGGCATGCTGTTGATGTTCCTGCTGGGTTCGGATGTCTTTATTAACTATCGATTAACGTGGAAGCGGGGCTGATCGCATGAATATAGACATTATTGAGTCGATGTTATTTGCCACCATCATCGCCGGGACTCCGTTAATTATTGTTGCGCTTGGTCAGCTCATTGCGGAAAAGTCCGGGGTGCTAAACCTGGGTGCCGAGGGCATGATGGCGATGGGCGCTATCGCCGGTTTTGCGGTTACTTTCCATACTGGTAATCCCTGGCTTGGGGTTCTGGCTGGCATGGTGGCGGGTGCCATAATGTCTTTGCTGTTTGCGGTGGTAGTACTGACCTTGATGGGAAATCAGGTGGCCACCGGTCTGGCTCTGTCGATATTTGGTGTCGGCTTATCGGCATTCATCGGTAAACCTTATGAATCAGCGATTCTTGAGACGGTTCCGACATTCAGGATACCGCTACTCGCCGATCTTCCGATTATTGGCGGGCCGATATTTAACCAGCAACCACTGGTCTATTTATCCTGGGCGATATTCGGCGGAGTCGCGTGGTTTTTATACAAAAGCCGTCCGGGTCTTTTGCTTCGCGCAGTGGGCGAATCGCCATCGTCGGCGCATTCGATTGGCTACCCTGTTATCAGGATTCGCTATATGGCGACACTGTTTGGTGGCGCTATGGCGGGTATCGGCGGATCCTTCCTGTCAGTATTTTATACCCCGCTTTGGGTGGAAGGCATGGTGGCGGGTCGCGGCTGGATTGCGATCGCACTAGTGGTTTTTGCGACCTGGCGTCCATTTCGGGTGATGGTAGGAGCCTACCTGTTCGGCGGCGTTATGGTTGCGCAATTATTTGTGCAAGGCTCCTCAATGGATATCAACATTCCCTCACAATTTTTGTCATCGCTGCCCTACCTGGCGACGATTATTGTATTGGTGATCATTTCTCGTGATCAAAATACCGTGCGCCTGAATGCGCCGGTTTCGTTGGGACAGCCGTATCGTCCGGAAGCGTAATAAGGATCGCCCTTAAGCAGGTGTTAACCTGGAACAGGGTATATAGAACATGGTTAACCCGTTATATGAAGAAGGGGTTAATTTTTATTGAAGCAGGTTAGTTTAATTAAAAATCCCAGGAGGATTATAAAAATGGCAATAAAAAAGCAACTGGCTAAAAAGCTGCTGACAACGACCCTAGTGGTTGTAGCAAGTTTATTTAGTGCTACGTCGATGGCGGCTGATACCGTAGGGTTTGTTTATGTGAGCCCAATCGGCGACGCCGGATGGACCTACCAACACGACCTGGGCCGGTTACAGATGGAAAAGGCAACCGGCGTAACAACCAAGTATGTTGAAAATGTGCCCGAAGGCCCGGACGCAGAACGTGTAATACGTGAGATGGCTAAACGCGGTGACAAGGTTATTTTTGCTACCAGTTTCGGTTATATGAATCCCATGTTAAAAGTTTCGAAGCAGTTTCCGAAAACCGCATTCGTCCACGCCACAGGCTATAAGATGGGCAAGAACATGGGTCTTTATAATGCGCGTTTTTATGAAGGTCGTTATTTGACCGGCGTTATTGCGGGTGAAATGACCAAATCCAACGTTCTGGGTTATGTTGCAGCATTTCCGATTCCTGAAGTACTACAGGGAATCAATGCCTTCATCCAGGGCGCTCGCAGTGTCAATCCGAAGGCTGAATTGCGCGTGATTTGGGTGAATTCATGGTTCGATCCGGGTAAGGAGCGCCAGGCTTCGATGACACTGATGTCACAAGGTGCAGATGCTCTTACTCACCACACAGATTCTACCGCTGTTGTACAGGCCGCCGAAGAAAAGGGCAAGTATGCGTTTGGATACCATTCCGACATGTCAAAATATGGTTCGAAAGCGCATCTCACCGCCACGACTCACCACTGGGGAAACTTTTACACCGAGGTAGTTAAGGCGGCACAGTCAGGAAACTGGAAACCTGGAAATGTCTGGGGTGGGTATAAGGAAGGCATGATAAGTCTCGCACCCTTAAACCCTGTGATTCCGGCAGAACTGCGTAACCGTATCGCCAGCATGGAAAAGCAAATTGCTGCGGGCACTTTGCATCCGTTTAGCGGCCCTGTGGTTGATCAGGATGGCAAAACTCGTGTCGCTGCTGGACAAACCATGAGTGATGGTGATTTGAGTGGAATGGATTATTTCGTGCAAGGCGTCGTCAGCAAACTGTCGAAATAGGCATTAACGGCATTGTTATTGTGAGTACTGGGTTGTCTTTTTAACAGGCAACCCAGTCTCACGCCGAAACAACTTTTAACTCAAAGATATTAATTTAATGGAAGCTTATCTCCTCGACTGGGCGAATTTATTAATCCGCTGGTTACACCTGATTACCGGTGTCGCCTGGATCGGCGCCTCTTTTTATTTTGTCATGCTCGACAGCTCGCTGCGTAAGCCGGTAAAGGAAGGCGATGCATCTCGTGGTGTCTCGGGTGAATTGTGGGCGGTGCACGGTGGCGGTGTATATCAAAGCCAGAAGTTCCTCGCAGGGCCTCAGGGTGAACCGCTTTCTGAGCATTTACACTGGTCGAAGTGGGAGGCCTATACTACCTGGCTTTCCGGCATGGGATTGCTCGCCATCACTTACTGGTTTGGCGCCAACACCTACCTGATCGATCAACAGGTAATGGCATTAACACCGCTTGTTGCAATCGCAATCAGTATCGGATTTATCGTCGGTGGCTGGTTAATTTATAACACGGTTTGCGGGCTGTTAAAGGGCAGGGATACATTGCTCGCTGCGATCATCTTTATATTGGTCATAGCTAGCGACTGGTTATTATTTCAATTATTTAGCGCGCGTGCCGCTTATTTGCATGTCGGCGCAATGATGGGTTCCATCATGGTTGCCAACGTATTTTTTCATATCATCCCTGGCCAAAAGAGTATGGTTGCGGAGATCAGAGCAGGCCAGATTCCCGACCCCAAATATGGTGTCATTGGAAAACAGCGCTCGGTACACAATACTTATTTCACGCTGCCGGTATTGTTCATCATGATCAGCAACCATTACCCGCTGACTTACAGTCATCAGCAGGGTTGGTTGGTACTCGGATTTATCATGATGGCCGGTGTCCTGATTCGCCAGTTTTTTGTGATGCGGCATAGTGGCAATGCCAACAAGGCGCTGCCGGTAATCGGAGTTGTTTTGTTACTGGCGATGGTTGCTTACCTGATGCCATCGACTCCGGAGGGTGATCAGTCAATTCAAATTAGTGATGCGCAAATGCAACAGGTGGTAAACGTACGTTGTGTCGCCTGTCACGCAGTCAAGCCAACTCAGGCTGGATTTATCAGCCCGCCGCTCGGATTAGTGCTGGAGACCGATGCGCAGATAAAACAAAATGCAGTAAAAATTGCCACTACCGTGCAAGCTCGCTATATGCCACTGGGTAACCTGACACAAATGACCGACGCAGAGCGAGCGCTAATTGCTAGTTGGTACGCGCAAATATCATCTGCTCAGTAAGTCGAAGCAATCATGAACAAGCAACCAAAAGCGCTGGATAATGATAGCTGCGACAAAGCCATTCGTGCCAGTTTCCTGCATTTTTTAGCTGACCCTGACGAACAGGCGGATGCCTGCGAGTATATTGAAGACGGGCTGTTAATTCTGAAGCAGGGGAGAGTAACCGCGTTAGGCGAAGCCCTCGACTGGTTGGATTATTTGCCCGACGGAGTTGAACTGCACGATTATACCGGCAAGTTGATTATGCCGGGATTTTTCGATACGCATACACACTATCCGCAAACCGATATCATTGCCAGCTACGGCTCGCAACTGCTTGAGTGGCTGGAAAAATACACATTTCCGACCGAGCGCCTGTTTGGTGATCGAAACTTTGCCGATGGTGTGGCCGAGTTTTTTTGCGACGAGCTACTACGCAACGGTACGACCACCAGTGCAGTTTTTACTACCATACACCCCGAATCGGTGGATGCGATTTTTGGCGCCGCGCAAAAACGCGACATGCGTCTGATTGCCGGTAAGGTGATGATGGATCGCAATGCACCGGATTACCTTTGCGACACGGCCGAATCGAGTTATGCGCAAAGCGCTGAGCTAATAAAGCGCTGGCATCAGAAGGGCCGCTCGTTGTATGCAGTGACGCCAAGATTTGCACCAACTTCCAGCGAGCAACAACTTGAAGCCGCTGGACATTTATTGAAAGAGTTTCCCGGCCTCTACCTGCAATCGCATGTGGCAGAAAACCACGCCGAAGTTGCGTGGGTGGCGAAATTATTTCCGCAGCGACGTAGCTATCTGGATGTCTACGACCATTACGGATTACTCGGTGAACGCTCAATCTACGGACACTGTATTCATCTCGATGAAATCGACCGTCAACGCATGTCGGAAACCGGTGCGGCGATGGCTTTTTGCCCGACTTCGAATTTATTTCTGGGTAGTGGTTTGTTTAGCCTTGCCGAGGCGCAACAACAGAACATTAGAGTTGGCGTAGCGACCGATGTCGGTGGTGGCACCAGTTTCAGCATGCTTCAGACTCTAAACGAAGCCTACAAGGTTTGCCAGATGGCCGGGCATACCCTGACCGCCATGAAGGCGTTTTATCTGGCTACACTAGGCGGTGCGAAATCACTTTATCTGGATCAACAGTTGGGTAATTTCGAGGTCGGCAAGGAAGCTGATTTTGTGGTGCTGGATTTGGCGGCGACGCCGATCATGCAACGTCGCATGGCAGGGGCTGATTCAATTGGCGATCAATTATTCGCATTGATGATACTCGGCGACGACCGTTCGGTTCACTCGACCCATGTTATGGGTCAATGCCAGTACAGCCGGGGATAGATAATATGTCTAGCCTGCTGTTAGAACATGCCGAGGTGCTGGTGACGATGGATGGTGATCGTCGTGAAATTGGTGATGCTGCGATCCTGACAAATGGCAAACAAATCCTTCGCATTGGCACCACTGACGAAGTACAGCAATGGCAGCTGGACAATAACCAGCGAGCCGATAAGATCATCGATTGCAGTGGAACAGTAGTAATACCGGGGCTGGTGAATTGCCACCATCACCTGTATCAAACCCTGACCCGCAGTATTGGCACCGCACAGGGTTTATCACTGTTTGACTGGTTGACAACGTTGTACCCGATTTGGGGACAAATGGATGCGGAGTCGGTTTATGTCAGTGCTAAACTAGGTCTCGTCGAATTGATGCTGTCGGGTGCGACCACGGTTGCGGATCATCTGTACCTGTTTCCGAACGACGCAAAACTCGACGACGAGATACGCGCAGCAGAAGAGCTTGGGGTTCGTTTCCATCCGACGCGCGGCAGCATGAGCCTGGGACAAAGCCAGGGTGGTTTGCCTCCCGACGATGTCTGCGAAAACGAAGAAGAGATCCTCGCCGACTGCAAACGCGTGATCGAAATCTTTCACGACCCGGCACCACTGTCGATGTTACGCATCGGTCTCGCGCCCTGCTCACCGTTTAGTGTCACCGCCGATTTGATGAAAAAGACTGCCGCGCTGGCGCGCCAGTACCCGGCCGTGAATCTGCATACTCATCTGGCCGAGACCGTCGACGAAGACCGTTTTTGCCAACAGCTGTT
>CAXMRQ010000172.1:0-2301 GCA_964196115.1 uncultured Gammaproteobacteria bacterium | reverse complement strand
CAAGGTCGACGGCATCGGCATTATTCACTTCACCTCTGAGGATGTGGTTAGACATCCACTGGTACAAAATATTGTCGAAGCTTACAATCGCTTCGAAGCTAAGTAGTCGGCAAGCCCAGGTTTATTATGCCAACAATAATTGATCTGCAAAATGATGAGTCATTAACAGATCTGCCCGATCAAAAAGATCTCCTAACTTGGGTAGATGCCGCGTTGATACAGGACTACGACAGTCTTGAGCAAACTATTCGCGTGGTAGGTGAGGCCGAGAGCAGGGCGTTGAATTCACAATATCGGCAGAAAGATGCACCAACCAACGTGCTATCGTTTGCTTCCGAGAATAAATATCTCGACTATGATTGCCTGGGTGATCTGGTCATTTGTGCACCGATTGTGGAACAGGAAGCGAAACAACAGGATAAATTACCGCAGGCACACTGGGCGCATTTGGTAGTTCATGGCATGCTGCATTTGCAGGGCTATGATCATCAGAATGCGACCGAGGCCGATAAAATGGAGTCTTTGGAAGCTAAAATTCTAACTACCCTGGGCTATACTAATCCGTATAATAACTGACACTTTCATTGATAGTGGGAGCAGAAATGACTGACGCTGATAACGGCGGGTCGACGCAGGGTTGGTTGGAGCGAATACTTGGCTCATTCACCAGCGAACCCCAAAATCAGAAGCAGTTAGTGGATCTGTTAAAAAACCTGCAAATACATGAGTTGATTGGTGCCGACGAACTATTCATGATCGAAGGCGTTTTGCAAGTTTCGGACATGCAAGTTCGCGACATCATGATCCCGCGGGGGCAAATGACCGTCCTCGAACATTCCAGTAGCTTTGCTGAAATTATCCAGGTGATTACCGAATCCGGGCATTCGCGATTTCCGGTAATCGATGACGATAAAGACGATATAGTCGGCATCCTGCTCGCAAAGGACTTATTGCATCGCTCGTTAGAAAATGACCAAAAGTTCGAATTCAACGAATACATACGTCCTGCCTCATTTATACCAGAAAGCAAACGACTGAACGTGCTGCTCAAAGAGTTTCGCCAGAATCGTAGCCATATTGCGATGGTAGTCGATGAATACGGTGGTGTTTCTGGACTGGTGACTATAGAAGACGTACTCGAGCAAATTGTCGGCAAAATCGACGATGAACACGACGATGATGACGAGGTTGACATCCAGCAGCATGGTGAAAATCGATACAGCGTTCGCGCATTGACGCCATTAAATGACTTTAATGATTATTTTAAAACAGACTTCATTAATGATGAAATCGAAACAATTGGCGGCTATCTTCTCGGCCATATTGGGCACCTGCCTGAGCGAGGTGAGTCGCTAGTGCTGGGAAACCTGACATTCAAAGTGCTCAGTGCCGATAGCCGACACGTTAATTTATATCAGGTCATCGTTGACAATAAGCAAAGCCCGATTTAGGTCCTAAAATTTGCTGAAAACTCTCGATCTGATTCTCGCGGCGCTGCTCGGTTCACTAATGCCCTTGGCATTCGCGCCTTTATCCCTTTGGCCGCTAGGCATATTGCTGCCAGCATTACTAATCGCTTATGTGGAAACGCTGCATTGCTGGCGTCGAGTATTTGTTATCAGCTGGTTTTTCAGCCTCGGATATTTCGGTTTTGGGGTTTACTGGGTTTACAACAGCCTGCACGATTTTGGCAATGCCTCGCCACTGGTAGCGGGTGCCCTTGCGGCCTTGATGATTGCCTGCATGGCATTATTCCCGGCTATGACCCTGGCGAGCTGGAAATTTATTCAGCGCCATCTCGGCCGATCAAGCATCTGGTTATTGCCGTTACTCTGGTTTGCGTTTGAGTGGGGAAAAGGATGGTTCCTGACCGGGTTGCCGTGGTTAAGCCTTGGCTATTCTCAGGTAAATTCACCGTTGAATGGCCTGGCGCCGTTAATCGGGGTTTATGGCCTAAGCGCTATATGCATATTGATTGCAGTTGCGCTGGTTCGAATCGTTAAAAACCGCGAGTACCCATATTTGGCATTGGTGTTGTTGATTCCAGGCCTGTCCATGCTGCTACAGAATATTGACTGGACCGAGCCGCAAACCACACCCTTAAAGGTCACCCTGGTGCAGGGTAATATCCCGCAGGAAATTAAATGGCAGCACGATCAACGCCAGAATATTTTTAATATTTACTGGCGTGAAACTCAACAGAACTGGGACAGCGATTTAATTGTCTGGCCTGAGACCGCGATTCCCGGACGTTCAGAGAATATTGAAGAATCGGTATTGATTCCGATGGCAATCGCAGCC